>SPJO01000024.1 GCA_006844635.1 Methylophilaceae bacterium
TGTTCTAACTTACGTAGCTCACGCGTTTGAATAGAAGATGGGTAGCCTCCATCAATAAAACCTAACCAATTTGTTGTTTCAGTTTCCACCTCACCAAAGACACCAATAACTTCACCAATATTTCGTGCAAGCGCGCCCACCCCAGTGTTCGATTGTGAGCCATTCCATTCAACATAATCATGTTGCGGCGTATCCCAAATGTATGGAATGCTCGTCGGGGCAGTCGGTGAGTTTCGATTCCCTTCTATACCCGTGGTGGCTAATGCTTGATTGAGAATGGCACCAAACGCATCTAACCGTGTAAAGCCAGATGGCACATCAGCGTGGTTACGCATCATATGGCCATGACGTTTTTCATAACTAGCTTTCAACCCAGCTAACAATTGCGCTTTTTCTGTTTCTGACGCTTTTTCTCCAAGGACTTTTTGCTGGAAGCGAGCTAACTTCTCAGGGTTATCTAACGTTGCTTTTAGCGCCACAGTCATCTCATCCAACAATTGATTTAAATGTAGAAAAGCTTGTCCACCATCAATTCGAATAGTCTCGCCTTGATAAGTCACTTCTTGCGTATGGCAAGCCGCACATGTTGGCCCCATATGGTCCCCATTGCGCGCCAGACCAATGGCTAGTCCATCGGGGTTATGCTTGCTTTTAGCGGCAGGAATAAGCCCCAATCGGCGCATATTTTCATCAGCGCGAAACAATGTTTGACTGTCTGCTTGTTCAAGATGCAAAAAGTAATCATAAGGAATCAGACGAGAGCCTTGATCAGCAAAATAGAAGTAATCTCGGTCTTTATCCGTCCAGTTTTGCTCTAAGAAAGTAACTGCTGGCGCTGGCCTATCTTTAACAGGACAAGTTTTTGCTTGTAATAGCAGCAGGACAACCAGAATGGCGGCGACAATAAAAGTAATGTTTTGATAGTTTTTCATGGCTAATCCATTCATTCAATGGCATCTCTCGTTAACAATGTATTGAGTAAATTATCTTGAAAGTTAAGATTCCCAGTTAAGCTATTATGAGACTCACACAAGAAAAATGATTGCTTGATTGGCACATTGATATATTTATGCCTTTTAACACTAGGGTCTAAGGTATTACGTCCTAGTAAGGATGCTTTTGTCACCGAGCCATCCCCTGGCTCGAGTAGTAATGCATCGTAATCAACATCCTGAACAGGCTGTGTAATTTCTTTAGGTAACATTCGGACCATCGACTCGCCACCAACCTCTTCTACGATAATTCTGGCAGAAGTCAGTGTACAACCACCACCAAAAATAATCAGCTTTGGCGCATCATCGGGCACAGGAATACTCAGTGACCAAACAAACCGCCGTGCACGTTCCAAGTTCTTTTCAAAATATTGCTCCATCACTTGTAAGTGTTGCTCGCCTTTGGCTTTATCTTCATAGCCACTTAAGATTCTATTTCTGACTTTAGGATCAAAAATAGACCATTGGAAGCTTCGCCAAATATCAACATCAAACAAATCTCGCTTCAATGGCTTGCCATCACTCTTCACAATCCAATTCACGAGCGGGTGTGGAAATAGTTGATATAGGCTAGGCATACTTGCCAACGTCTCGGTACCAATCTGACTAATACCGATATCGACTCCTTGAATAAACAGGTTAAGCGTTTTAACCGAACCCAAATTCGGTGTACCAAGCAAAATCACGCGACGCACTCGCTCTGCACCATACATATTGAGCTTTTGATCAAAGTCATTATCGCCGATAACATCTTGTTTACCATAACGCATGTAGTAACGCGTAATTAAGCCCCCCATACTATGCGCCACAATATCGACCTTTAAATCAGGGTCATTGTAGTCAACTCTAATTTGTTCAATAAAATCAGCCAATTGCCCTGCACTAACAACATTATCTTGGCGCCAGTCATAATGAAAAACATAATAGTTTTTTTGCTTAGGGTTAATCTGCTCGCCTATTTTTGACAGCTTATAACCGCCTGTATCTGAGAGCGTGCGGACAATCTTCCCATAGAAGTCTTTCCCTGCTGCGCCATCAGAAATTTCATAGGCAACCGCTTTGCTTGGCAATGGCGTGAGCGTCTCAGGATTAATATCAAAGGCTACATCAGAATAATCGTGCAACAACAAACGACTCACCGCACCGGGCCATAAGTCTTCTTCCGTTTCCACATCTTTTAACTTACTACCCAACACACCATGAATGAAAATGACTGGTGGTTGATCCTCCACCATCATAGACTCCATATACAGGCGATGTAGATCAGGCTTAAAAACAGCCTTGTTAGCAAAAATGCCTGCCACAAATACACCAAACAATACGCCAAGCGCAAAAGTGTATTTATTGAGTAATGTTTTTCGAAGCGCTTTATAGGTAAGCTTGATCATGGTTAATATTCGTACAGTTAACTTTTTTATCGTATTAAAAATATTCAACATCGGTTTTACCTATACTTAGTCTATTGATTCAAGGTTGCATTACATATTGTTCAAATACTTACCCAATGAAACGGCTTTCTAATGCCGTCAAATTCAGCTCATCGAGAATAGCCAGCAACCGCGCTTTTGCACTCGCTTGTTTTTGCCCAGTATATTTAGCAACAATCAACTCGTTCTTCATTGAATGCTCCCATCCTACTAGCTCAGTAACCGTCACTTGATAACCCAATGACTGCAACTGCAAACAGCGCAACACATTCGTTATATGGCTACCAAACTCTCGGGTATGAATCGGGTGCCGCCAAATTTCTGAGAGTGCTGTTTGGCTTAAGCTTTGCGCTTTGTTTGCTCGCATCACCTCAGCCACTTCAGCCTGACAACAAGGCACCAGCACCATATATTGCGCATGTTTCTTTAAGCCAAACTGAATCGCATCATCAGTCGCCGTATTACAAGCATGTAGAGCCGTCACAATATCGACCTTATCGGGGATACTAGGTGATGTCATTGATTCAGCTACGGTTAAATGCTCAAACAGCATCCGATCGAAGCCACATTCCTTTGCGAGTAACTGTGACTTCTCGACTAGATCTGCGCGACTTTCAATACCAATCACATGTCCTTGTTTACCTGCCTTTAACAGCATGTCATACAAAATAAAGCCCAAATACGACTTACCCGCGCCATGATCGACCAATATTAGATCTTCTTGTTTAGCCTGTACCGCTTTAATGAGTGGCTCGATAAAGTTAACCAAGTGATTCACTTGCTTTAACTTACGCCGACTATCCTGATTGAGTTTCCCATCCCGGGTCAAAATATGCAGCGCCTTTAGTAAGGGCACCGACTGGTTCGCTTTTATTTCTGGTGGTAATGACATAGCGCTTATTTTATATGGCTATGCTAGAGATCAATAATTATTTTTAATGCCTTGTCGTCAAAAAACCAACATATGCGTCTTGTTTTACTAAAGGCGCAATTTTTAACTGACTGGAACCTTTCTAACACGTTAATAAACTTTAAATAGTGTTGAATACAATTAAATGGCACCATACTAGACATGATGATTGAGACTAATTGCGAATGCAGGCATTTTTAGCAGATATCGAACAACGTGCCTTTCGCATAGCGCAAATCGCAACAGGTAACCGCGAGGATGCGCTCGATATTGTGCAAGATGCAATGATGAAACTGGTACAGAAATACAGCAATCATGAACCATCCAGTTGGAAACCATTGTTTTATAGCATATTGGAATCACGCATCATGGATTGGCACAGGCGTCAGTCGGTACGCAACCGTTTTCGAAGTTGGCTTTATCAAAATGAAGATAGCCAAGAAGATCCGATTGAACAGCAAGCTGGCCGTGATGCTGATTTTCCTGATGCGCAATTACAGGATGCAGAGTTTCGACAAACGTTAGAAGCCGCTTTACAAACATTGCCCATTAGACAACAGCAAGTCTTTTTACTCAGGCTGTGGGAAGGCTTAGATATTCATGACACGGCAGCAGCCATGCAGTGTAGTGAAAGTAGCGTAAAAACACATTATGCACGTGCGTTAACAAAACTACGCGAGGCATTAAAGGAGCATCAACCATGACATCGTCACTTGAAAATAGCGTCAAATCATCATTAGACAAGAGCCTTGATGATTTAGACAGTGAAACGTTGCAGCGTTTGCAAGCGATAAGGCGAGACGCCTTGAACAAGCCTCAACATAAACCATTATGGTCATCGCTCAACGTATGGGCGCCAGCCACTGGCTTTGCCTTGTGCAGCTTGATTGCAGCTGTGTTATGGCTACCTCAATTTAACCAACCCGAAAGTCAAGCTAACAACCAAATGGCGATGATTGAATTGATTGAGCAAGCAGATACAATAGAAGCGCTCGATGATGACCCTGGCTTTTATTTGTGGCTAGATGCGTTAGATGAGCAGCATGGCTAACGATACCTTGGCGCAACATCTATTTGCACTGAAAGGTAATGAAGCGATAGAGGTGAATGATGAAGATACATCGAATTAACTATGTCACATTAATAATGATTTTATTGAGCATGATGATCATTAGCAAACCAGCGCTTGCGGAAGGCGTGACTTGGGATGCACTCAGTGCCGGACAGCAGCAAGCACTCTCCCCATTAAAAGATAATTGGAACCAACTCCCGGCTAAACGACAACAACGTTTAAGCAAAGGCGCCAACCGCTGGGCCAAGATGACACCAACGCAAAAAGAGAAAGCCAAGCAAAAACTAATCCGCTTCAACAGTCTTAGCGATGAAGAAAAGGCGTTGATTAGAGAACGTCGTCGTGAATTCAAACAACTGCCGCCAGAAGAGCGTAAAGCATTACGGCGGCAATGGCGTGAAATGGACCCTGATAAAAAACGCCGCTTCCGTGAGCGAATGAAAAACATGACGCCAGAAGAACGCCAAGCGTTTAAAGAAAGAAGGAGCAACGGCGGGAACGGTTGAAAAAGATGAGCCCACAAGAACGTAAAGCTTTTCGGGAAGAAAAAAAGCGTCGGAAACAACAACGTAAACACGCTAACCAGCCATGAAACAGTCATCATCATTCTCTGCCGCTTATATTGCACAAAACCGCTTTGGTCTAGGCGTGCATCGACAGGAGTCGACCAAACTGCGTCATCCACAACAGTGGTTACTTGGGCAGTTAAATGCCTATGAGGTAAAACCAGCGGCCTGGAAGAAGCAAATGAGTAGCGAGGCAATCATCAATAAACAACGCTTGAACCTAAAGATGAAGTCCATGAGCCAATCAGACAAAAAAGCGGCACGTAAGGTCATGCGTAAAAAAACAAGGTCTCAATATCAAGCGGCAGTAGAAGCAAGAACACTCACTGCGTTAAATACGTCAGCGCCTTTTATCGAGCGCTTAGTGCATTTTTGGGCGAATCACTTTGCTATCTCAGTACAAAAGCAAACTGTGCGTGCACTCGCTGGCAGTTATGAACTTGAAGCAATCAGGTCAAATGTTTTAGGCAATTTTAAAGACATGTTATTTGCTGTTGAGCAACATCCAGCCATGTTACTCTTTTTAGACCAAGCGAATTCTATGGGCCCGAATAGTTTGGCGGCCACACGCAGAAATAAACGCAAGCCAAATAAAAAATCAGGATTAAATGAAAATTTAGCGCGTGAAATATTAGAACTACATACCTTGGGCGTGCGGAGTGGCTACACGCAAGAAGATGTTACGGAGTTTGCCAAAGCGTTAACAGGCTGGAGTATTGCCAAGAAAAAAGGTAAGCAAAGATTGATTGTTGGACAAAATGGTTTTGCCTATCGCCCCAATATTCATGAGCCAGGTACTCGCAAGCTATTCAATAAAACCTACGCGCAAACTGATCATGCACAAGCAATAGCGATATTAAACGATTTAGCAGTTCATCCAGCGACAGCTCAACATATTGCCACAAAACTCGCACGGCATTTTGTGAGCGACCACCCTCCACAAAGCTTAATTGACAAACTAGCAACTAGCTTCCTAAAGACAGATGGCGACTTAAAGCAACTCTATACCACCTTAATCAACGCTCCAGAAGTTTGGCAATCCTCAGCCGTCAAATTTAAGACGCCATGGGAATGGGTGATTTCTAGCTTGAGAGGTTTTGGCCAACGTGACTTAAAAAAAATCAAGATGGCTCAACTCATGAAACAGCTCAGTCAACCCATTTGGCAACCAGGCTCCCCTGCTGGCTATGATGACACCGCGGCAGCATGGGCATCACCTAGCGCATTAATGAAACGTGTTGAGCTTGCACAACGCTATAGCAAACGTATCGGGCGGCGTCTTGATGCGAGAAAACTGGTTGATACGCTGTTACTAGGAGAGATCAGTGAAGCTTCACGGACACAGATTATGCGGGCTGAAAGTCCAAGTACCGCTTTAGCATTACTGCTCGTTTGTCCGGAGTTCTTAAGGAGATAAGATGAATCGCCGTGACTTTATCCGTTTTGCTGCTTTAAGTGGCCTGTCATTAGCAGGCTTACCTGGCATCAGTTTTGCCAGTGCCAATACAGACAACCGCTTTATTTTCATTATCCAACGCGGCGCTGCTGATGGCCTGAATACCGTTATTCCTTATGCAGACCCTGCCTACCAACAACTCCGTGGCGCATTGGCCATTAATGAAGGCACAAAACTAGATGGCTTATTCGCACTACATCCAGCCTTAAAAACAACGGCGAACCTTTACCAAAACAAACAGGCAATGTTTGTGCATGCTGTGGCTTCCCCCTATCGCAGCCGCTCGCACTTTGATGCTCAAAACGTCTTAGAAACTGGCGGTCAATCCGCTTATCAATTGAAAGATGGTTGGCTAAATCGCCTGCTAGGTTTGCTGCCTCCAGCCGCAAGTGATGCCATTGCCATTGCGCCTTCCATTCCAATGGCATTAAGAGGTGAAAAGTCAGCCAATGCATTTGCACCAACGAATTTGCGTGATACACCAGACGACCTACTGCTCCGTGTTAGTGAGCTCTACGCACAAGACAGTCAACTTAACCCACTATGGACATCCGCCATGGAAGCCAATGATTTAGCGGGCGACACCAAAGCAAAACGAAACCCTGCTGGTATTGGCAAGCTAGCCGCAGAGTTCTTGAATAAAGAACATGGCCCGCGGATTGCTATGATTGAAACCAATGGTTGGGATACGCATAGCAATCAAAATAACCGCTTAAAACGCCAACTGACTTCCTTAGACACATTGATTAATGCCTTACATAAACACCTTGGTGCTAATTGGCAGAAAACCACTATCTTGGTCGCCACAGAGTTTGGTCGAACTGCCGCCGCGAATGGTACTGGCGGCACCGATCACGGCACGGCCTCCACCGCCATGCTACTGGGTGGTGATTTGAACGGCGGCCGCGTCCTCACAGACTGGCCTGGGCTTCAAAAAAGCAACCTTTACCAACAGCGGGATTTACAGCCCACCACCAATTTAAATGATTTAATCACTTCTGCTTTGAGCGCCCGTTTTGGACTTGATAGCCAGCGGGTCGCTAGTAAACTCTTCTTGCAACCCAAGCAAAAAATCATCACAGACTTAATACATAGCTAGACCAAACAACACCGAACATGCCCAACTTTGTCAATATTCACTTACAATCAAGCCCAACCCTGTGCACAAAGCAATTGCCGAGAAGTCTAAGTTATGTCTATCAACTGGGGATAAGTTACTGAAAATATAGACTATTAACACAAGTACAATAAAAACCATTATTAAACAATGGTTTTGGTATGGTTGTTGCTTCAATTTCAATGCAGCATATAAAAGTTATTACGGCATTAGATTGGAAGTTTAAAAGAAGTGAGTTATACCAT
>SPJO01000021.1 GCA_006844635.1 Methylophilaceae bacterium
CCAATCAATGCCGCGGCGCGGGCCAGCGGCTTTCGTCCCCAAGACAATCTTGTCTCGTGCTTGACGCTTCAGCCAAGGGCCAATCATGCTTTCGGTACGGGTATAAGTTTCTGCTTTCGGCGGCACTGGATACATCTCAGCGGTATCAATAAAATGAATCCCCTGCGCCAAGGCATAATCCAGCTGCGCGTGTGCATCAGCCTCCGTATTTTGATCACCAAACGTCATCGTGCCTAAGCAAATCTTAGACACTTCAATATCCGTATGACCAAGCGTTGTATATTGCATTGCTAACCCCCTCTAATGAAACCAATGCATTATTTAATGTAATACTTTTGGCGCGGACGTATCTTCAATCATGATTGATGGCGTTGCACTCGCCAATTCCCAGCCAGCTTCTTTTGAAGCCAATTGCAACATATTGCAGGTGGCTAAAAGCAATTCATGCGTTAGCACAATATTCGCCACCACACCTTCTAAGCAGGTAATATCCAAATGCTTTGCATCATCTGACAACGTCAGCTCAGTCGCCAACATCACCCCATCATTACGAACCGATTCACGCGGCGCGTACTCTGTTTCAAAGTCCAGCGCTTCCAAGGCCTCAGTCGCTTCCATTTCTTGCTGAAACTGCTCCACATCGTCGGTCACTTCATTATTCATATACTGCTTTGCCTCTGGCAGATGTGCTTCCGCATTTAAAGCAGACCACAACTC
The DNA here is from genome assembly GCA_006844635.1 of Methylophilaceae bacterium. Lineage (GTDB taxonomy): Bacteria > Pseudomonadota > Gammaproteobacteria > Burkholderiales > Methylophilaceae. The sequence continues at coordinate 718 of SPJO01000021.1, forward strand.
GCGGGAAAAACTATAGGTAAACCATAATGCAAGCTCAGTGTCATCACTCAACCCCACGCGAAACAACAAGCGATCTTGCACCTTGTCATAACTTAAATTGAGCTGCTGAATACCTGCTTCAGGTGTTTTTTCTGCTGGTTTATTTTCTTCTGTCAAACTGGATAATCCTTGAAATCAATATTTTTAAGAAATATTTCTATTTTACTCTTGAAATGATGAAGCACAGCCCCAAATTAGCAATCTATCAGCGAGAGTGCTAAAATCTCGCGCATTGAAGTTTTATTTAACCATTATTTATTAGTTTAAGCCAAGGAGAAATCTAATGAAAATTCGTCCATTACATGATCGTGTTGTTGTTAAACGTTCAGAAGAAGAGCGTACAACCGCATCAGGTATTGTTATCCCAGATTCAGCAACAGAAAAACCAGACCAAGGTGAAGTGGTTGCAATTGGTAACGGCAAAAAAGACGACAACGGTAAATCAATCGCCCTAGACGTTAAAGTTGGTGACAAAGTTTTATTTGGCAAATACGCAGGCCAAACAGTCAAAATTGACGGCGATGAATTAATGGTGATGACTGAGTCAGACATCATGGCAATTATCGAATAAATCTAAACGAATTTAAATTGAACAGATTAAGCTTTTAAGGAGTTAAAAACATGGCAGCAAAAGACGTAAGATTCGGCGATGACGTTCGTCAAAAAATGGTAACAGGTGTTAACACACTGGCTAACGCAGTTCGCGTAACACTAGGCCCTAAAGGCCGTAACGTTGTACTAGAGCGCTCATTCGGCGCACCAACGATTACTAAAGATGGTGTTTCAGTGGCTAAAGAAATCGAACTAAGCGACAAATTCGAAAACATGGGTGCTCAAATGGTGAAAGAAGTTGCTTCTAAAACCAATGACATCGCTGGTGACGGTACAACAACCGCTACAGTGCTAGCACAAGGCATCATCCGCGAAGGCATGAAATCTGTTGCAGCAGGCATGAACCCAATGGATCTTAAACGCGGTATCGACAAAGCAGTTGAAGCAGCGATTGAAGAACTAAAAGCACAATCAAAACCATGTACAACCAGCAAAGAAATTGCACAAGTTGGTTCTATCTCAGCTAACTCAGATAGCTCAGTCGGTGAAATCATTGCAGAAGCAATGGAAACAGTCGGTAAAGAAGGTGTGATTACCGTTGAAGACGGTTCTGGTCTAACCAACGAACTAGAAACTGTTGAAGGTATGCAGTTTGACCGTGGTTACCTATCACCATACTTCATCAACAATGCTGATCGTCAAATCGCATTACTAGAAAATCCTTTCGTGTTACTACACGACAAAAAAATCTCAAACATCCGTGACCTACTACCAACACTAGAGCAAGTGGCTAAAGAAAGCCGCCCACTATTGATTATCGCTGAAGATATCGACGGTGAAGCACTAGCAACATTAGTAGTGAACAACATCCGCGGCATCCTAAAAACAGTGGCTGTTAAAGCACCTGGCTTTGGTGATCGTCGTAAAGCAATGCTTGAAGATATCGCTATCCTTACAGGCGGTACAGTGATTGCTGAAGAAGTTGGTCTGAAACTTGAAGAAGTTCAAATCGGTCAACTAGGTTCTGCTAAACGTATCGAAATCGGTAAAGAAGACACCATCATCATCGACGGCGCTGGCGCAGAAGACAGCATCAAATCACGCATCGGCCAAATCAAAGCAGAAGTGGAAGCTTCAAGCAGCGACTACGATCGTGAAAAACTTCAAGAACGTGTGGCTAAACTAGCTGGCGGTGTTGCAGTGATTAAAGTTGGCGCGGCAACAGAAGTTGAAATGAAAGAGAAAAAAGCCCGTGTTGAAGATGCACTACACGCAACACGCGCAGCGGTTGAAGAAGGTATTGTTGCTGGTGGTGGCGTTGCATTGATTCGTGCACGTAACGCAATCGCTAAAGTAAAAGGCGACAACCTTGATCAAGAAGCTGGCGTTAAGATTGTGCTTCGCGCAGTTGAAGAGCCACTACGTCAAATCGTTGACAACGCAGGCGCTGAACCTTCAGTAGTTGTGAACAACGTTGCAGATGGCAAAGGTAACCACGGTTACAACGCTGCTAACGAAACATACGGCGACATGATCGAAATGGGTATTCTTGACCCAACAAAAGTAACACGCTCTGCACTACAAAATGCAGCATCAATTGCTGGCTTAATGCTAACAACTGACTGCATGGTTGCTGAAGCACCACAAGAAGCCGCTGCTGCACCTGCTGCACCTGATATGGGTGGTATGGGTGGTATGGGCGGTATGGGTGGAATGGGCGGCATGATGTAATTTTTTGCATCATTCAGCTCAGTGATACGGCGTTGCCTATCCTTGCCATACTTTCCATGTATTGTCTGCGGATAGGCGCCTTGTCTCACTAACCTGACTCACGCAAAATGTCTTCTTGGCATTGAGTAATAAAAAAGCCTTGCATATGCAAGGCTTTTTTATTACTCATGCAATCATATTGTTATCATAGAAATTAACAAATCCAACTCTGGCAATTGCCCTCTACGCTCTTCCAAACTATCCATATTTAGCTCTTCTAAATAGAACTCAAACTCACTCCTTCGAGATGCATCAATCAATGAATTCAATGCTCCTTTTAAATCTCTAATCTGCCTGTCTCGCTGTTCGTGAACGTACTCAGCAACTGGGCTCCCTCTACCCAGAGCGTGAAGTATCAATGACTCAACACTTACAGGGTTTGAGATGATTAAGGTAGGTTTCTTTCGGTTATTTAAATTGAAAATAGGCTGCAAATCCTTCAAAGGGCATGCTAAAAAGTCAGCTTTTTGGTCGTCTACTATATCCCAAGCTGTTGCAAGATGCCTCCTCACTTCTTCAGACAATGGAGAGTTTGGCTCAAAATCCTCATCAAACCATGCAAAACATCTACGCCTATCTATACGCTTCAGCACATCAGTAACTATTTTATTTGGCTGACCTCCACGCGATGGGTCAATATCAGGCGATATATTATTATCTCTAGGCTGATACAACTGCATTAAAGCAGAAAGAAAACATTTTTCTCGATCCCCCTCGACCACTCCGTACAAGCTAATCTTTTTCTTCTTGGTCATATTGAAAATATTTAGATTTTAAAAAAAATCTATTTCAGGTATGCCTCCATAAGTTCCTGATAGATACTTAGTCATATAGTTTTCATCGTTCCTTACTCCTTCAACTTCATCAAGCCTATACAATTCAGTTTCAGCATTATTAGAATTCTTTTCAGCTATATAAATCTGTGACTTTGTTCTATCGTTTAATAGCAAATGCTGGTGAGTCGAAAAGAATAGCTGAGCATTATTAGGATTATGCTTTTTACTCGCAAAAAGATTAATAACCTTTCTAACAACATGTGGGTGCATGCCAGATTCAATTTCATCTAAAACAACAAGCCCACCCTCACGAAGAACTGGGAGCACTAAAGTTAATAAATAAATAGCTGCTTGAGTGCCATTAGACTCTTGATACAAACTCAAATTAAAACTGCCATTATCAGTAAGGTGTTTAGTATCTAAAAGTTGTTGCGTTTTGTTACGGCCTTCTTTGTCTTTATATTTTAACGCTTTAAATTCAAAGTCGTCGATTCCAATGTCAAACTCGTTTATAAAATCAAGAACAGCATTTTTCAACTCATCATCACCAAATAAAATATCGGATACTTCTAAAGTTTTAGCTCCTTTATCAAACTCATTTAATCCAAAGCGATCAACATTAGAGTAAAAAGCTTCGAAAAAAGTTATTTTTGGTAAATAACCAAGAGATAAGAGACTTGATAATACTGAGGAAACCTTCCTCTCCTTAAACCTTTTTAAATCTGCTTTGTTTATTTCTAACTGATTAGCTTTTTTGAAAGTCCAATCATCACCATTTCTATAATATTCAAAAATTCTAGTGAAGCCTCTTTTTACATTTTCACCAAAGAACTCAGACTCAATGTAGTCTTCATTAATTGATGCCTTATATTGATACAACTTTTGATTACTAGCAAACTCAAGCTCAAAACAAGCAGGCTGACCCTGTTTTAAAGCATGGACATCAAATGCAATTTGATCCTTAAAAGTGTATGAATTGCGAGTGTAAATTAAAATAAAAGTCAGTGCTTTTAATAAATTAGTCTTTCCTGACGCATTTGCACCAATAACACACTCAATTAAATTAACTGCATGACCGCACGCATGACGAGCAGAATCATCTAACAAATTATTATCGCTAATTTCAAATGACAGTTCCTGAGTCTCTCCGATACTACAAAAGTTAGAGACTTTAAATTTTTTTAGCATTTTGGCTGATTTTCTACGAAAATTCGTTAAAAATACATTTTAGATTAAAAAAAATGCATTTGCTAGGAGTAATTGAAGTTCACGTAGGGCGGACTCGTTTACAGTCCGCCGAAATAGAAATCAAGGGTTCAGTACCCCAAGGGCACTTCTTCCCGTTGGTCAGGGCGCCAGCTTGATCTTTGGGATGCAGCTAACACTGCTTACTAATCGGCTGATACAATCAACTCAGATACATTTCATTCATTCAACGAAGACAAGGGCTAATGATGACTTATTTTCACTGGGCGCTACTGGGGATGGTCGGTTACTCCACGGTAACGTTGTGCGTCAAACTGGCAACCCGTAGCGGCGATTTTTCTAGTTTTTTGGTATTGTCTATTGCTTGCTTGGTGGTATTAGTCTCGACTTTAACCATCACATGGTTACGCGGGGATTTTAGCCAAGTGAAGGCTGCTGATCTAGTGAGTAGTAGTGCTTTATGGAGCTACGCAACAGGCATTGCGCTTGCGGTAGCGGTCACTTCGTTATTTAAGGCATTATCGATGGGGCCAGCCAGTGAGGTCGTGCCGGTGTACGGTATGTTTGTGGTTGGTGGTGCTTTGCTAGGCATTGTGTTTTTAGGAGAGTCTATCAACTGGCAAAAGATCGTGGGCATTATCACCGCAGCGATTAGTATTTATCTCATCACGCGATGATGCTGCCATTATTCTTATATTAGCTAGCTTATTGACCAACAACCTCAAGCATCGCCTCTGGGTTATCAATAAACCCAAAGTGCCCTGTACCTTCAATAGTAGTAATGGGTAAATTACCAAGTGCTGTTGCTGTTCTTTCTCGCTCTGCTAGTGTTGACCAATCATGCTCGCTGTAAATCAGGGTGACAGGTGCTTTTACATCTGCATAAAGGCTTCGCGCTTGCCCCCATGAGGCCCAGTTTTTAAACACATTGCGCTCTACATATCGATACCCTTTTCGGTAACCTGCGCTGTTAATTTTGCTCAAGAGTTTTTTGGGTATCCAATTTTTCTTACGTAAGCCACCTTTCATCACCATGCCAAGAAATAGCCAGTTTTCTAGTGCAGCAAAGATTGCACCGTGGATTGGTACGGCATAATTAGCCAGCACGATATTGGCAAAGAAGTTACCTCTTCTCACGCCATCTGCATAGCGTCTGTCATAGTCATAGGTGTTGCTTGCAACCACCTTACTAATATTATCGGGCTTGCTAGCAGCAACGGTTAATCCCAATACGCCACCGATTGATTCACCCACCAAAGTGACGTTGGTTAAACCCAACTTTTCAATGAAGGCGATGACTGCAGCCCGCATATATGGCTCATCATAGTTGGCTTGCTGGTCGATGCTTGAATAACCATGACCAGGCAAATCCACTGCATACACCGTATGGTTTTTAGCCAATGCAGGGATCACGTCCTCAAAGTAATCTAACTGCGTGCGAATGGTATGCATCAAGATTAATGGGCTACCCTCGCCCACTTTTAAATACCTGAGCGTGATGTTGTCGTCTAGTTGAATCGTAGTGGTTTGCCCAATATCAGCTAATGTTTGCATCGTTGAATCCTTTATTAATAACGTAATTAGTTGAATACACACTTACCAAGGCAATGTGTCAGATTCATGGAAAAAACCGCCTGATGGGCCATCGGCCTCTAATGTAGCTAGCCTTAATGATGTTTTATAGCTATCCATAACATGCATCGGCGCTTGAGGACCACCGAGTTCGGTTTTTACCCAACCCGGGTGTGCGGCGTTGACTTTAATATTGGTGTCTTTTAGGTCGTCGGCTAAATGAATGGTGTAGGCATTCAAGGCTGTTTTAGAGGCGTTGTAGGCAAACGCTTTGGCTGGACCAACAGGTGAGTTTTCCATGCTGTGTAGTGCTAGTGAAGCCAAGACGCTAGACAGGTTAACAATGCGCCCTGCGTCGGACTTTTTAATTAAGGGCAGCAATGTTTGCGTCAGTGTGACAATGGAAAACAAATTCACTTGAAAAGTTTCTTGCAAGACATCTTGCGTGACTGTGCTGCTGGTATTGTCACCCATTAATTGTTCAGCCAGCATGCCCGCGTTATTCACCAAAATATCAAGCTGTCCGTACTGCTGCTCAATCGCTTGATAAATCGCATCGGCTGATTGCGCTGCATTATTAGCATCATAGACAATAGCTTGTGCTTGATAGCCTAGTGCTTGCAGGTCTTTGGCAGCGGCTTCGCCTTTTGCCTCATCACGACAGCCAATCATCAGTTCTATGCCTGACGACCCTAATGCCTTAGCTGTTTCAAACCCTATGCCACGGTTTGCCCCTGTAATCAGTGCAACTTTACCCATATCTCTCTCCCCAAATTGACTAGCAACAATAATGTAATACAGATTACATTATTAGATTGAGCACACCGCCTTGTCAACTTATTTATGTAATCTGTGTTATGTTATAGGCAAGACATGAACTGAGTATTGGTAATGGCGGCAGCAGGTAGACCTAGGACATTTGATAAAGATGTGGCTTTAACGAAA
>SPJO01000022.1 GCA_006844635.1 Methylophilaceae bacterium
GTGGTGTTTCTAACAGGATTAATCGCAACCAACTTTTTTGGTCAGCAGATTATTATGTTGTGGGAAGAGCTGTTGTCACGCGTCCCCGTTGTTAAGTCGATTTACTCAAGTGTGAAGCAGGTATCAGATACTATCTTTTCTGATTCAAGCAACTCTTTTCGACAAGCCTTATTGGTTGAGTATCCACGTAAAGGATCATGGACAGTCGCCTTTTTAACTGGCGAACCTGGAGGTGATGTTGCCAATCACTTAACAGGTGATTTCGTGAGTGTTTATGTGCCGACCACCCCTAACCCAACGTCAGGCTTTTTTCTCATGATGCCAAAAGCAGATGTGGTTGAGCTGGATATGACCGTGGACCAAGCCTTGAAATATATCATCAGCATGGGCAGCGTGACGCCAGAAATTAAGTCAGAGAAATTGAAAAATTTAAAACAGAAGAAACAAGTAAAATCCTAAAACATTAACTTATTAACATTGATTGAAACATTATGAAGCGTACACATTACTGCGGTGAAATGAACCGTGAACTCATTGGAGAAACCGTAACTCTTAGTGGCTGGGTGCATCGTCGCCGTGACCACGGTGGGGTGATTTTTATTGATTTGCGTGACCGTGAAGGCATGGCGCAAATCGTGATTGATCCAGATACAGAAGAAGCCTTTGCATTAGCAGATTCTGCACGTAATGAATTTGTGCTACAAGTGACTTGTAAAGTGCGTGCGCGCCCAGAAGGAACAATCAATAAAAATATCCCAACGGGTGAAGTGGAAATGTTAGCCAGCGAGATTGAGATTCTCAATCCATCACTGACGCCACCATTTATGTTGGATGATGACAACTTAAGCGAAGGTGTACGTTTAGCACACCGTTATATTGATTTACGTCGTCCAGTCATGCAAGAAAATCTAAAGTTACGCTACCGCGTTTCTAAAGTGATTCGTGATTACTTAGATGAAAAAGGTTTTATCGAAGTAGAAACACCTATGCTAAATCGCAGCACACCAGAAGGTGCGCGAGATTACCTAGTGCCATCACGGATTCATCATGGTGAATTCTTTGCATTGCCACAGTCACCACAACTGTTTAAGCAGCTATTAATGGTGTCTGGTTTTGATCGTTATTTTCAAATCACTAAATGTTTCCGTGATGAAGATTTACGTGCTGACCGTCAGCCTGAATTTACGCAAATCGATTTAGAGACATCTTTCTTAGAAGAAGATGACATCATGGATATCGTTGAAAATATGATTCGCGATATGCTGAAAAAAGTACAAGATGTTGACTTGCCAGCTGAATTTCCACGCATGCCTTACAGCGAGGCCATGAGTAAATACGGCTCAGATAAGCCCGATATGCGCGTGACGCTAGAAATTACTGAGCTGTCAGATGTCATGAAAGACGTCGACTTTAAAGTGTTTTCTGGCCCAGCCAATAATGACAATGGCCGTGTTGCCGCGATTCGAGTACCAGAAGGCGCATCCATTAGCCGTAAAGAAATTGATGGCTACACCGAGTTTGTCAAAATCTACGGCGCTAAAGGTCTCGCGTATATCAAGGTCAACGATGCCAGTAAATTAAACGAAGAAGGCCTACAAAGCCCGATCGTGAAAAACATTCATGAGACAGCACTCAAAGCGATTGTCGAGCGCACAGGCGCACAAGATGGTGATATCGTCTTCTTCGGTGCAGACACAACTAAGATTGTGAACGAAGCACTTGGTGCGCTACGTGAAAAAGTTGGACACGACAAAGGTCATGTGGATGGTCGCGCTTGGGCACCACTATGGGTGGTTGATTTCCCGATGTTCGAACATGATGAAGAAAATGACCGTTGGAATGCGCTGCATCACCCATTCACTTCACCAAAAGACGGGCATGAAGAACTATTAGAGTCTGACCCAGGTGCTTGCTTATCTAAAGCTTACGATATGGTGCTCAACGGCTGGGAAGTTGGCGGCGGTTCAGTTCGTATTCATAAACAAGATGTACAGGCCAAAGTATTCAAAGCACTGAATATTTCAGACGAAGAAGCACAAGAGAAATTCGGCTTCCTACTCGAAGCACTACAATACGGTGCGCCACCACATGGCGGCCTCGCATTCGGTTTAGACCGTATCGTGACCTTGATGGCCGGTGCTGAGTCTATCCGTGATGTGATTGCCTTCCCTAAAACACAGAAAGCGCAATGTTTAATGACGAATGCGCCGAGTGAGGTGGATGAGAAGCAACTACGTGAATTACACATCAGAGTGCGTCAACAGAACGCCAATCCAGCTGGGTAAAATGCAACTCGCTTGCTCGGACGTTGTTGCAAGCGCTTGTCGTACTGTTAGTAGAATCGTGACAAACTCTGTCACGATTCTTTATTATTACGGGTTACAATCCTATGTCTTTAGCTTGATAGTTAGAGAGCTCAATGTCTAGACTGAAATACACCTATGCTTTTTGGGCAATATGTTCTCTATACAATATTAGCTTCTTACTGCCACTAGCCTTTCCACCTCTAATCCTAATATTAGGAAGCTATTACCTTAAGTTTATAAATTTCTTACTCCCAGTATTAATTTGTTCAGGGCTTATTACAGGCCTTGTTTTGTATTTAGTTAAAAAAGTAATATTAAGGGCAAATATGGAAGCAACTATTCTAGGTACGCTTCTAATTAATGTAAGCTTTCTACTTTTGTTTGTAGCTTGTGCAGAAGTCTACAAAAATTATCTTATCCATGAAGCTTTGGCACATCATAATCCTGAATGTGTTCAAATAAACTCATTTCTGAGTTCCTTGAAACATGGTGGGCATGACTTTAACTTTAAAGAGCATGCTTTATTTATAGAAAGAGGAAAAACATTCTTTTGGAGTTACTCAGAACTAGATTTTTTTGAAGGTAGTGATGGTGTAAGTAAGAACTTTCCATGCAAAATGTCAAAATAATTGTTTACCTGATTGTAAATATACTTAAGCGATGAATAGGGGTTTTAATCTTTGAAGCAACTAATCCGAACGATCCCCAACTATCCGAAACAGGGCATCATGTTTCGCGATATCACAACCTTGCTACAAGACCCCAAAGGCTTAAGCCTAGTGGTCGACGGTTTAGCAGAACAATACGCTAATCAAACTATCGATAAAATTGCAGGTATCGAAGCGCGTGGTTTTGTCATTGGTGCGGCGTTGGCTTATAAGTTGGGCGTGGGGTTTGTGCCAGTACGTAAGGCAGGGAAGTTACCAGCCGAGACCATCTCGCAAGAATATGTATTGGAATATGGTACGGATCAGTTAGAAATACATACCGATGCAATTGATGATGGTGAGCAGGTGTTGTTGGTGGATGATTTAATTGCGACGGGCGGCACGGCAGAAGCGGCGATTGCATTGATTCAACAATTGGGTGGTCAGGTCATGAGTTGTGGTTTTGTGATTGATTTACCAGACTTAGGCGGGATGCAGCGCCTACAACAATCAGGACTTGAGACATTCTCTTTATGTGCGTTTGAAGGTGAGTAAGCCATGCTATACAATGCTTTTTTGAATTGTCATTGTAAAGAGTAGCGTATGCCTTTAACCGAAATCAATCACGTTAATTTCCGAACCGATCGCGACACCATGCACAAGTTGCGTGATTTCTATTGCGATATCTTAGGCTTAACCGTCGGTAAGCGAGTGGCCAGTACATCTTATGGCTACTGGTTGTATATTGGCGATAACGATGTCGTGCATCTAGCGGGTTATAAAACACCTGAGCCGCCTGAACTGCATCAACATACTGTGTATGACCATGTTTCATTTACCTGTACCGATATGCCTGCAATGGAAGCGCATTTAACAGCGAATAATATTGACTACACAACGCGTATTCTTGCCAATGGCGTGCGTCAGATTAATCTGAAAGATCCAGCGGGGAATGGCGTGGAGCTTAACTTTGAAGAATTCTGGGATGCTGATTACGAAATGATGCCTTCAGGTGAGCCGAGTAACGCAAGCAAGTAATTGTAAGGATTGTCTTTTTTGACAGACTACTATAGTGTGTGATGTCGGTTACATATCTTTCTCGAAATCGAACTAAAATAGGCTACTTGTAGTCCTAAATAAGTGTGTAGACGTTAATATATTAGGTAACTTAAAAAATTATTATAGAAATACTGGGGTGAATGATGAAACAGTTTAAGACGTTATTATTATGTGTAACACTGCTCGGATTTATCGGGGCAGTGCAAGCAGCGGAGTTTACGAGAGCAGACCCAAAATTGTGGCCTGTGATGAAAGAAGCTTTCTTTGAAAACAGACCGATCAAGGAAGTGGACTTTATTAAGATTGATGCAGCTAAACGTGCAGAGAGTGGCGCGCAAGTGCCTGTGACTTACACGGTTGACAATAAAGCTGCAAAAGCAGCGGGTACTAAAATCGTTAAGCTATATTCATTCGTTGATGCGAACCCGATTCCGCAAACAGCAACATTTCATTTAACCGATGCGTTGGCTGAGAAATTTACATTGGCAACACGTATTCGTTTTGAAACGGATGCTTATGTACGTTTAGTTGGTGAGGATGCAAAGGGTAATTTATTTCTAGCCTCTAAAATTATTCGTGCTGCTGGTGGTTGTGGTGGTATTGTGGCAAATGATGAAGCTGCGGTACGTGCGGCAGCGGGTAAGATTAGAATGAAGGTTGCTAAGCCTGCTAAGTTTGGCACACCAACAACGGCTAAAGTGAATATCAAACATGTCATGCGTACAGGTTTGCAACGTGATTTAGAATCACAAGGTTTCTTACCAGCGTTTTATATTAAAGAAGCGACTTTCTCTTATAATGGTGAAACAGTAATGAAAGTTGATGTTAATGTTGGTACAGCAGAAGACCCATATTTTAAATTCGACTTTATTCCTAAAAAGCCAGGTAAGTTTGAGCTAGTTGCTAGTGATAATGAAGGCAAAGTTTTTAAGAAAGCAATAGAAGTTAAAGGGTAATCGTTAATATACTGAAAAGGCCTCCTAGGAGGCCTTTTTTATTATCTGTACTTTTGATGGCCATTCAATATCAGCCGCGGATATAGCTTTCTAACTGTTGAATTAAGCTTTCTTGATATTCGATGGTGGCTTTGACTAAATCGCCAATGGATAGCATGCCAATCATATTGTCACCATCCATTACTGGTAAGTGGCGAATACGTTTGTTTGACATGGTGTTCATCGCGCTATCAACGAGGTCTGACGCTTGGCCATAAATGAGTTTAGACGTCATCACGTCTCGGATTTTACATTCTTTTGCAGACTTCCCTTTCAGCGTCACTTCGCGGGCATAATCTCTTTCTGAAAAAATGCCAACGAGTTTGCCACCTTCCATTACGGCGAGCGCACCGATATGTTTTTCTGCCATGATGCCTAATGCATCGAATACCAGCTCATCTGGCGTAATGCTGATGATTTCTTGATGTTGTTTGTCGTTGAGTATTTGTTGTAATGTTTTCATGGCCATCCTCCTAATCAAGGGCTCATCATGCGATATATGAAATATACACTTTATAACGGATGCTGCAAATAATTAAGTCGTATTTCTACTGTGTAAAGAGATGTTTAACTAGGCGCTGTTATCAGCGTCGTGTTATGTTGAAAGTAAGTAAAATCTACTGATCAGAATAAGATGAACGAGATATAAAGTACGGTTCACTTTTCATAGGAGGGTCTTTATAGTGAACATGTTAGAATTTAGCTTTTAGAGACATAGTTTAAGGTACGTGATATGGCAGGGCATAGTAAATGGGCAAATATTCAACATCGCAAAGGACGCCAAGATGCGAAGCGCGGTAAGATTTTTAGCAAGCTGATTAAAGAGATTACGGTTGCAGCACGCATGAGTGGTGGCGACCCAGCGATGAACCCAAGGCTACGTGCAGCGATTGCAGCAGCAAAAGATGAGAATATGCCATCAGACAACATCACGCGCGCTATTAAAAAAGGCACGGGTGACTTGGATGGCGTGAACTATGAAGAAGTGCGTTATGAGGGCTATGGTATTAGCGGTGCTGCGATTATTATTGACTGTTTAACGGATAATAAACAGCGGGCAGTCTCTGATGTGCGTTATGCGTTAACCAAAAATGGCGGTAATTTAGGTACAGATGGTTCAGTCGCTTTTATGTTTAAACATTGTGGCAGTATCGTGTTTGAACCAGGTGTTTCCGAAGATGATGTGATGGAAGTTGCTTTAGAGGCTGGCGCTGAAGATATTGTGACGGATGAAGATGGTAGTATTGAAGTGATTACCGCACCGGGTGATTTTTTAGCTGTGCGTGAAGCGCTTGAGGCTGCTGAATTTAAGCCGGCCATGGCAGAAGTAACGATGAAGCCAGATAACGAAATTGAGTTTGCTGGTGATGATGCAGCGAAAATGCAAAAAATATTAGATACTTTGGAAGACTTAGACGACGTGCAAGATGTGTATAGCAATGCCGTCATTCAGCAGGGTTAATGAGCTTATAAGCGAAGCGTTGATATTGTGGAAAGCATTAAAATTCTTGGTATCGACCCGGGTTTGCGTTTAACTGGTTTTGGCGTCATTGAAAAAGTCGGTGAGAAAGTCAGCTATGTTGCCAGTGGTATTATTAAAACAGCGCCCGGAAAGAAAACAGATAGAGAAGAGTTGCCAGCGCGCCTAAAAATTATTTTAGATGGTTTGTTTGAAGTCATCGATACCTATCAGCCAACGCAAGTGGCCATTGAAAAAGTCTTTGTGAATGTCAATCCGCAGTCGACATTGTTATTAGGTCAAGCACGTGGTGCTGCGATTAGCGCGGCAGTGCTACGAGATTTATCAGTGGCTGAATATACAGCGTTGCAAGTGAAACAATCTGTTGTGGGTAATGGCCACGCGAAAAAAGATCAAGTACAAGAAATGGTCAAGCGGCTACTCTCACTGCCAGCAACGCCAAGTGAAGATTCTGCGGATGCCTTGGCTTGTGCGATTTGTCATGTGCATGGTGGGCAAGGCTTAGGCAAACTGGCCACGGCCGGTTTCCGGGTTAAAAAAGGACGTTTAATAGGATAGATATGATTGCATGCCTGAATGGATTGTTGCTTGAAAAAGCGCCACCTTATATTGTGCTTGATTGCGCTGGTGTTGGTTATGAGTTAGAAGTGCCGATGAGTACCTTATACCAATTGCCAGAGCTAGGCGAAAAGCTGATGCTCCTGACGCATATGGTCGTGCGTGAAGATGCGCAACTGCTTTATGGTTTTGCTACCAAGCAAGAAAAAGACACATTCCGCCAACTATTAAAAGTGAATGGCATTGGCGCAAAGTCAGCCTTAGCTATTTTAAGTGGCGTCTCTATTGACGATTTAACAGAG
>SPJO01000019.1 GCA_006844635.1 Methylophilaceae bacterium
GACCAAAAGATAACCCCCAGCCATAGCGGTGCCGCCAATGGCGCCCAGTAGGCCCAATTGGCAAGCGGTGCCTGTAATAAAAGCTTGGCCCCCAGAACGGGTCGTAATAGCGATGACGTCTTAACCGTTCGCGCGCCAATGCTTCTTTCGTTTCAAGCTGCTCTTGCTGACGCTTATTCATTTCTTCCGCAATCGCATTTTGTTTCGCCAACTCATTACTTTGTTGAATATAATCTAAAACTTTAGGGTCAACACCCTGTTTATTCAAATCTAATACCTGAGAAGAGCTCAATTCATAACGGGAGTTACTGTCTTTAATTTTTGCAATAATCGCTTCTGCTGATTGCCCTTGCTGAGAGTCAGCAACAATTTCATCTAATGTCACGGTTGCCACTGGTGGCGGTAATAACTTAGCAAGCTCTTCTGGCGTAATCCGCTCAATTTCACTTTTTTGCGGTTGCCCAACACTTGCGCAACCAGTCATAATAAAGAAACTAGCAAGCACCAATATTAATTTCACATTCATCTCCGCCTCACTTTCTGACAACAGGTGATGCTTTCGTAATGGAAGCATCAAATTCATGCTGTGTTGATTGATAAAGTCTGATGACTTTTTTCACATAAGCACGGGTTTCTTTATAGGGTGGAATGCCCTGATGACGGTCCACAGCACCTTCTCCAGCATTGTATGCCGCCACAGCTAACGGCACATCACCACGATAATAAGATAACAACCAACGCAAGTAAGCTACACCGCCTTTAATATTTTGGCTGGCATTATAGGCATTCTTCACATTAAAGCGTTCTGCCGTGGCTGGAATCAGTTGCATCAACCCATGTGCGTCTTTATTGGACTTCGCGGACACCTTAAAGTTTGATTCGGCCATGATAATTGATAGCACCAGCTTAGAATCCACCTTGTACCAATCGGAAATGGTATCCGCCAGCTCCACAATCCAACGCTTGCTTTTGGGGAGTTTCTGAATATAACTACCAATTGAACGTGAACCCTTAAACTCACCGACAAACTGATAGAACGGCGCTTTTTGGGGCGCCACATCGTCGATCACACAAGCTGGCGTCTCGCCGTTCCGCAACTCAATAGTTTCCAACATTTTTTGCGCTTCGAAATGCCCATGACGTGAAGCGAGCCCAAACAAGTTAGCCGCATAATCACGGTTCTTAGGCACACCTCGGCCAAACGCATAATACATACCCAAGCGATACAAGCCTTCAGCGCTACCATAGCGCGATGCTTCACAGTACAATTTAGCCGCTTGCCAGGCCGCATAAACATCGTCCTGTTTTTTATCCAGACGATCAGCTTTGACCAACAGCTGCCGTATCAACGGTGGCTCATGGTCAAATGTTAAGGATTTCGCATGCGTCGAAAAGCTCATCATGGCAAACAGTACAGCTAACCCTGTGTACACCCAATTTGCCATTTAAGCCCTTTTAATCACGTTTAGTGAATACTATTTTACCGCTTTCTACATCAACAGTAATGGTATCTTTTGCCACAAAATTACCCGCTAAAATTTCGCGTGCTAATGGGTTCTCAATCTCAGATTGTATTGCCCGTTTCAATGGCCTTGCGCCATAAACAGCGTCAAAACCAGCACTCGCGATTTCAGCTTCCGCAGCATCCGTCACATTCAGTTGCATATCCATCTCAGCTAACCTTGCTGCCAAGTTCTGCAACTGGATACCCGCAATAGATTTCACTTGCGCTTCACCTAATGTATGAAAAACGACCACTTCATCAATTCGGTTGACGAACTCTGGTCTGAAGTGATTTTTCACTTCGCCCATAACGGCCAGTTTAACGACCTGATGATCTTGATCAGCCATACTTTGTATCATCTGCGAACCCAAGTTAGAGGTCATGATAATCACCGTATTTTTAAAGTCGACTGTTCGACCTTGGCCGTCTGTTAGACGACCGTCGTCCAACACCTGCAACAACACATTAAATACATCCGCATGCGCTTTCTCTACCTCATCTAGCAAAATCACAGAATAAGGTTTACGGCGTACCGCTTCCGTTAATGTACCGCCCTCTTCATAGCCAACATAACCTGGCGGCGCACCAATCAAGCGTGCAACAGAATGCTTCTCCATAAACTCACTCATATCAATGCGAATCAAGTGATCTTCAGAATCAAACAGAAAGCTTGCTAGCGCCTTACAAAGCTCGGTCTTACCCACGCCTGTCGGGCCTAAAAACAAAAAACTACCATATGGTTGATTCGGGTCGCTTAAGCCTGAGCGCGAACGCCTAATCGCATCAGAGACTACGCGCACCGCTTCATCCTGACCAACAACACGCTCATGCAGCTTGTCTTCCATGGTTAACAGTTTGTCACGCTCACCCGTTAGCATTTTACTGACAGGAATCCCTGTTGCTCGACTAACCACTTCTGCAATCTCGTCAGCCCCTACTTCTGTGCGAAGCATTTTAGGCTCTGCATTCTCTTGCTCAGTTTCAGATTTTGCAGCTTGTTTTAACTGCGTTTCTAATTCTGGCAGCTTGCCATATTGCAGCTCAGAAGCTTTTTGTAACTCACCTTTACGTGTCGCCTCTTCGATTTCAAATTTCACCTTATCTAAGGCTTCTTTAATATGCGCAGAGCCCTGTACTTGTGCTTTTTCTGCTTTCCAAATTTCTTCTAAATCAGCAAACTCTTTCTCAAGTGTTTTGATTTCTTCCTCAATTAATTCAAAACGCTTTTTACTGCCCTCGTCTTTTTCACGACGCACCGCCTCGCGTTCAATCTTCAATTGAATTAAACGGCGCTCCAACTTATCCATCACCTCTGGTTTAGAGTCGATTTCCATCTTGATACGGCTTGCCGCTTCATCAATCAAATCAATGGCTTTATCTGGTAAAAAACGGTCTGTGATATAACGATTAGACAACTCTGCCGCGGCTACAATCGCTGGGTCTGTAATCTCGACACCATGATGTAATTCATACTTTTCTTGTAACCCACGTAGAATGGCAATAGACGCTTCCACACTCGGCTCATCCACTAATACTTTTTGAAAGCGGCGCTCTAAAGCTGCATCTTTCTCGACATACTTGCGGTACTCATCTAAGGTCGTCGCACCAACACAATGTAGCTCACCTCGCGCCAAGGCTGGTTTAAGCATATTGCCTGCATCCATGGCACCTTCTGCGCCACCGGCACCCACCATAGTATGAATTTCATCAATAAAAACAATCGTTTGACCTTCATCCTGTGCAAGCTCTTTTAAAACGGCTTTCAGCCGCTCTTCAAACTCACCACGATACTTTGCGCCAGCCAATAAAGAAGCCATGTCTAGCGACAGCACTTTCTTACCTTTGAGTGACTCAGGGACTTCTTCATTTACAATTCGTTGCGCCAAACCTTCTACAATGGCGGTTTTGCCCACGCCAGGCTCACCAATTAACACGGGGTTATTTTTGGTGCGACGCTGCAAGACTTGAATCGCACGGCGGATTTCATCGTCTCGGCCAATCACTGGATCAAGCTTGCCAATCCGAGCACGCTCGGTCAGGTCTAATGTATATTTCTTCAAAGCTTCCCGGTTCGATTCGCCATCTTGCGTATCAACACCTTCACCACCACGGACAGCGGTAATCGCTTGTTCTAATGCACGCTTCACCAAGCCATGCTTCTTCAGCAATTTGCCTGCTGCATCTTTACTATCCGTCAGCGCCAGTAAAAATAGCTCGCTCGCAATATAACGATCATTACGTTGCTGCGCGAGCTTATCGCTAATATTAAGCACATTGTTCAAATCACGTGAAATAGATACATCGCCTTCACTACTCGATACTTTTGGTAACTGGTCAGTCGCAAGCTTTAAATCACTTTTTAAAGCTGCAATTTTTGCGCCTGCTTGCGCGAGCAAAGACGTTGTGCTGCCATCATTTTGTTGCAGCAATGCTGCCAACAAATGGACCGCTTCAATACTTGGGTTATCATTTCCAACAGCCATGCTTTGCGCATCGGCAAGGGCTTGTTGGAACTTCGTTGTGAGCTTATCAAATCGCATTACAAACTCCTAGATATAACAATTAACATATCTATATAATGCGGTTAATTGATTGATTTTCAAGAGATCGCCACTAAAGGCCTAATGTTTTAGGCTAAAAAATGCCTAAGCTGTGGCTAGGTGCTTCTGCCTTATTTGATTCATTCAACAGCTTTTCTTGCTCTGCTGTCTTCAACCAAGTTAATTGCAATATTTGTGCGTCAGCGCTGGCACGATGTCGACTCAACTGCAAATCGTTCAAAATGGATTGCTTAGTCTCATGCCAAACAGATTGTTGGTATGGGCTTAGGATACTGCGCAAATCTTCTAGCTTAAATAACGGCGATATACCTGCAAGATTAAATAACTGATTCATCCAGGTAAAGTCCTGTAACCAACCATCTGTGTACACGGTTTGATGATGGAACACATCATTCAAATGACGTGCAATCTCAACAGGGTCTTTACCTTTTGCTAATAAGACATCACGTGAAATATGATGCAATTTTTCAGCAGAACTATCCCAATGCGTCCACTCTGCACTTGGCATAATCAACGCACACCACGGATGCGCATGCCGGCTGATATATCCCACCTCAATGGGATAGCTGCCTTTGCCAAAGCCAGATGCTTCTATATCAACAATAATGGGGGGTGTCATCCAGTTGCTTTCTATTTTAACGATCTATTAACGATAACATCTCAAGCTGATGACTCCATAGTACCGCAAGCTCCGTTACATTGTCTTTACTTTTAAGCCATCTACTGTATTAACGGCGAGATATGCTCGACCTTTATACTGCAACAACTTTGGATAATCTACCTTGCCTTTGGCACATAGCAACACTTGAGCACTTGCCCATGTTTTACCTCCGTCAACTGATGTCATACCCATCACATTTGTCGTGCAGTTAGCGCCAGTTTCTAACCATGCCAACCAAACATCATCACCAATGCTTAATAGAGCTGGATGGTTTGTTTGCTTTGTATGTTCGCTTATTTTATTAGATGGAGAACCAACCCAATCACCCTCATGTACCCGACTATAAAATAGTTCTGGGATTTTTTTATTGTCATCAAAATATGTCATTTGGCCACCTCACCAATCATTACTGTTAATCTCTCTAGCTACTGATTAAGCACGAGCTAGTAACACTTAAAGAATTTAACGAATGCTTGGTGGGGCTTGCGCAGGCGGGTGTAATACTGGGAAGCGCGGTAAGGCTGGCTGTGTATCTACTGCAAGCTGCAATACATGCGATTCGAGTAGCGTTACAGTAGGCACGGCTAGCATGGCCATGCCATGGTCTATTTTAGGGTTAGCACAGAACGGACAGTGGTTTAGGTGATGCAGAATACTGGCCGGCGATGCAGGTGTATTCTTACGTTCAGCATCAGTTGTTAGCCTCTCGCCTTCAGCTGACACAATTTGAATGGTGATCACCCGCCCATCTGCTGTACAAATTTCTTGTGAAAAGGTATTTTCCGCCTGCTGTGTTACAAGTGCATGTGAGATGCTAGGTGCCAATGATGCAAAAACAATCGCAAACAAGGCGACTTTATGCAGGCGGAAAAATAAACTTCTCGGCAACATACGTTAGTGACTTTCTACTTCCATTTCTTGCACTTTTAATCCCTGCTTTGTATTCACAACCAAAAAAGCTTGCCCTTTTAGATTGAGTAAATGCGGGTAATCCATTTTCTTTTCATTAGTGAGTAGCACTGCGGCATCGGACCATGTCTTACCTCCATCAACTGATGACATACCCATCACTTGCTTTGCATTATCTTTAGTTGTTTCCAACCAAGCAAGCCAAACTTTATCGCCAATGCTGAGTAATGCTGGGTGTCTCGCTTGCTTAGCATTATCGCCAAACTTTTTGGCTGGCGAACCAACCCAAGCTTCACCATCCATGCGGCTGTAATACAGCCCTGGCTTTTTATCTTTGCCATCAAAGTAAGCCATATGGTAGCCCCACCAGTCCGCACCCTCACCACCGCGAGCCAGCGCACCACCATGATGTGGGCAACCATCAATCTTCCAACGGCCGAAAGTCGCTCTTGTTAACTTAGCCGGCTGACCTGCTTTGGGAATCTCAGCAATCATGTGGTCGCGCTGGCTACCTTTAAACACGTGCCGCCAAAAAACCACCGTCGTGCCATCTGGCTTTGTCGTCGTAGCAATACGGCAACATTCACAACTACTATCTGCTAACTTTTGCTCTTTCTGAAAAGTCGCACCATCATCCGTAGACACAGCATAATAAATGGCTGCGCCGGTATAAGGTTGCTTAGCTTTTTTGGCTGCTTCTAAATCGCGCTTATCAACCCACGTGACGGTTATCTTGCCATTTTCAGCTACACTGAGCGCATCAAACCGATGGGTAATTTCCGCTCTGTCTTGATGAACGACTTTCGGCTGATCGAAGCTGCTACCGCCATCAGTAGAACGTGAAAACCAAATATATCCTGCAAAGCGTTTTTTCAGCCCTTGCGTCCAAGTCAAATAAACATTGCCCTGCGGGCCAATTGCAATCTTAGGCCTTGCTTCACCTCTAGCTGCAACCTTCTGTGACTGTTGATTCACTTTTACTTTTTTGGTAAAAGTTTTGCCTTTATCCGCACTTTGATCAACAAAAATAAAGCCATCCGCAACACTAGCGCGCCATAGAAGCCCTTTCGAGTCTACTGCAACACTGGTAGCCAAATTACTAGCGGCATTATTTGTATGTGCTTCATGTGCGGAAACACTAATACAAAACAACCCCAGCAAGAGATGACAAATGATTAAAGCTCTTTTCATTGTTCTATGTCCATCCTCAATCATAAAAGTTCAATATTAAGCACAAGTGCACATGCTACTAACGTGCACTTGTGCTGCATCGCATTTATTTGGTATCCCAACGATAAACTGCGCCGACAAAAGCTGTTCGTGGCAGTCCTGGCGCAAATGAGTTCTCACCTCCCCTAAACGCAACGGATTCAGCATAGCGCTTATCAGCAAGGTTCATCACGCGTCCATATAGCTCCCATGTCTTACTTGGGAAGTAGCTTGCACGCAAATTAATCAAGTTATGTCCCTTATATTTTGCACCAACACTATTTGCTTGATCAGTCCGGTAACTACCCATCTTCACCCATTCAATAGATGCGATACCGCCATTTAAGAAGCCAGGCTTATAATCAAGGCTAACGTTCCCTAAAAACCTTGGTGCATTAGGAATCGTATTGCCAGAGAAATCAATATTACCGCCGCCAACACGTGCAATCCAGTCTTTATACT
>SPJO01000020.1 GCA_006844635.1 Methylophilaceae bacterium
GCAATCAACTCTGGCATAAAGCTATCGATATGCGCTTGGTAATTTTGATAAAAGACTGCGGCAATAAAGTCTTCGACCTCTCGCCGACTAAAGTCGCCTGCTTTGACAACATGCGCTGTGATTTCATCTGCGTGATAACGCTTGGTTTTAGCAAATGAACGTAACTGATATGCAGCTTGCGTATTGTGGAGTAATTCAGAACTGGTGGCTTTCAGCATGGATAAGTACTTTCGTAAAAATAACATATTGAGAATGAATGCAAGGCGTATGCCATGTATAAAAATAGTTTAAATTCAATAACTTAAAAATTATTAGTAAAAGGGCTCTGCAAATTTTGCAGAGCTTTACTTAATGACGTGCAAACTTTGCAGACCCAAATCAGATTGGTAGCCTTGTTGTTGATAAAGCCACGTTGGCAGAAGCGCAGAGGCGAGTGCTCGATTAGTGATTGCGGTGGCGTTTGCTGGTGGCCCGTTAACAGAGAGTGTTTGTGCTTGCTCATTAACATGCGCATAGGTGGGTGGTTGTTCAGGACGCAAAATCACAAGCTCATGACCCTCCATCCAAGCATAGTTATCGTAGTACTGCATCATGGCGCGTCCAGGGGCTGCATCATCTTCTGCGCTAATATCGCGGCCAAACATTGGCGTGGTGACGTCGAGTCCAGCCAAAGATAATAATGTGGTAGGTAGGTCAATCTGGCTGGCGACTGTTTTAATGGCTTTTGCTTGGATATCTGCGCCTAAAATTAATCCTGGGATATGGAAATTGGTAATAGGAATCAGGCTGTCGCCACGCACGCGGATATCATGGTCCGCTACGACTAAAAAGAGTGTGTCTTTGTAATAGTCGCTGGCTTTTGCCTTATCAAAGAATTTTCCCAGCGCATAGTCTGCATATTTGACGGCATTATTGTCGGTGGCCTTTGGTTGTTCATAGGGCTTGATGCGACCATCAGGAAACTCGAATGGGGAGTGGTTAGATGAGGAAAAAATTAACGTAAAAAATGGTTTTCCTGTGGCATGTTGTTGCGAAATTTCTTGGTGGGCGCGATTAAATAAATCTTCATCAGAAACACCCCAGCTTCCAACAAAGCTTGGATGAACGAAATCTTTTTCTTCGGTCACATGCTTAAAGCCATTGCCCATAAAAAAGCTGCGCATATTATCAAAGTGCGATTCGCCGCCGTAAATAAAATGGGTGTCATAACCTTTGGCCGACAACAAGCTCGCTAGTGTGGTGAAGTGGTCTTGAGATAAGGACAGTTTCACCACGCTTTCAGCAGGGGTTGGTGGAAATCCTGCTACCACGGCTTCAATGCCACGTACTGATCGTGTACCCGTTGCATAAAGGTTTTCAAACCACCAGCCTTGTTGTTTGAGTTTCTCTAGTTCTGGCGTTACAGGTTTGCCGCCAAGCGACTCTACAAAAGTTGCGCCTAAACTTTCTTCTAGAATAATGACGATGTTCAGGGGTTTTTGATAATGGTGAGTCGGGGTTTGATGCACTAAGGTCGGCAGCTTTTTATTGTGTAGCAGTGTGCGTTTGTCATGCAGCAGCTCACGCGTTGAACCAAATGCCGTTAACATCTCCTCGGTAGACATTTTTCCATATATTTCGCTAGTATGGCTTTCATGTTTTAGGTTGTAGGCGGCATACAGCGCAGAGTAACTGGAGTTGATAATCAAGTCATTCACTAGCGCATCATTTGTGATGGCAAAAAAAGCTGGATTGACTGGGCGATGGCCTAACGTAGAGCGAATACTGAACACGCATAACAAAAACAGCATAGGTAACAATAACCAGTAATATCGCTGTTTCAGCAAATTGCTTTGCAAAAGCCAAGCACGGGCGCTACGCCGCATGATGCTGAAAGTAGCATATAGGGCTAATAAACTAATCAATAGCTGTACCTTAAAGCCTTTCCAAAGCATCGGTAAGACTTCTTTGGGGTATTTTAGATATTCAATAAGCAAGCGGTTTGGTCTGGTGCTGTATTCAGCAATAAACCCTGGAGTAATCGCCTCCATGAAGATAATGAAGACTACGGATGCAATGAGCCACCCATAAGTAAAACGTTGCCAAGGTCGCCATGCGCGCAATATCACGAACACTGGAGAAAGTAATAACGGAATTAAGCTTAGTAAGCCGAGCATCACAAGGTCAGCTCGCAAGCCATAGGCAAATATTTCCAGATAAGCGATATTGTCAAAGTGCTGATACTGCCAGAGTGATAACAATGCTCTTGATAAGCTGAGTACCGGTAAGCCAATGATATAAAGCGCAAGTAATGGGGCATAAAAGCCAGTGCGTGATAATGTGTGCCAGAAAGGCAGAAAGGGAGATATTGTTTTAGACAATGTGTAGTTCTCTACTATTAGGAGTAATAGAGAGTCGCAAACAATGTGCCTACTTTAAATAAGCTTTATTTTTCAGTTGCTTATAGAACTTTAGTGTGAGAGACCATGCAAAGTTTGCACTATAACTATGGGAGGCACTGCAAAGGTTGCAGGCTTATTGGCAGTTGAGGGCGGAGGGGGCTGTGCGGGTGATGGTTTGATTCACAATCCAGAAAACAGGTTTGACTCTGTCGTCTACTTGGCAGGCATCGACATAGCCAATAGCGCCTTTGGTTTTGGCGACATAACGTAATACGGCTTCTTCTGATTTGACGGCGTATGGCGGCCTAATACCATTAAAGTACTGCCCGTTCCAGTAATCAATCTGAGCGCTTGGTAAGCTGCCTAATATCGACTGTGAAAAGCTAGAGCGGATGGCATGCTGCGTATCTAGGTTCACGGGTTTAATGGGTAATCCTTTAGGCCAGTAACGCTGCTTGCGCCAGAAAATTGGCTTTAAATTATCTGGTGCCAGTTTTAATTGTTTTAAGCTTTGTGATTGATTGATGATCACCGCAATGGTGCCACGGTATGGCTTCGCCGCATACACAGGGATTGATGCCGCAGTCAACAGGCTGCAACTGAGCATCACATAGTGAATCCAATGGCGCATAGGCTTAGTCATCTCCACTTGCATCAAAAGAACAAAGTGTAAGAGGTTAAAAAGCCACGCGGTGAATCCGGTTGTTCACCACTGCCACCAGTAAACTCAACCTTAAATAAGTGTTTGGGTTTAACGTGCCATGTTGCACCGACCAGCCATCGCTCTGATGAACCATCATCTGGTCGCTGAAAGGTTTCTAAACGAGTAATCCAATACCAGTTATTTAAGCCCATTTTATTGAGAGGTACTGCGGTTTGTAAATAGGCACCACTACCGCCGTCATTCTCTGAACTAGTGAGGCGGTGAAACGCTTCACCACTGACTTCAACGTTATACAGGTGCGTCACAAAGTCCAAGCCAAGCATGGTGTACTTGCCGTTTGGGATATCTTTTTCTTTAAATGATAAAAAAGAAATACCGAAATCTGACTGGTTTTTTAAGCTGACGCGTGCACCATAAACGTGTTCAAACTCCAATTCTTCATCATCGAGCTTTTGGTCCTCTAGCACTTCAGAAAATACCTTGTATTCGAAAGCGCCATCTAGAAATGGTATTGCGCCGAATAACATGATGCCGTTGGTTGCTATTGGAAATAGTCGGGTGGTGGCAAGCGGCCTTGTCGTTGTCCAGACTAAGGGTGGCGCATGTAGCAAGTTCCAGCGGCTGTTTGGCGTTAAAAAGCGTCCAATACGGACATTGGCTTTTTCTGACAAGTTGTAGTCGAAATAGAATCGTTCCAAGTCAATCTCTACGCTTTTGGCGTGAAACTGTTTTTCGTCATTCCATGTTAGCGGGTTCTCTAACTCCAGCTCACTAAAAAAGCGCCAGCGGCTATCGCTATTCCACGAAAGCAACATGCTAATTTCATTCAATGAGGCAGAGGCCTTGTCATTGCGCTCCAAAACAAATTGTGCGCTGGTGTATCCGCCCAGTGAAAAGCCATCTAGAAAACTGACTTGGTCTTCGTCTGCCCATGCCGTGCTGCAGAGCAAAAATGCGCTGGCTAAACTCACCAGTCCCGTGATAAATTTCTTCATAGGCAACTCGTTCTGAATGAATATGGGTGCATGATTGATATTTCCATGATAGAAAGTAATGCTACTGACTTTATACAATAACAGAAAGTATACATGTTAAAAAAGTTCACCATTAAGCAGTTGCTGTTGTTGGCATTTTTGCTAGCAGGCTTGCTGCCAGCGATGTTGGTGAGCTTGCTTAGCTTTTATCAAACACGCAATGTGTTGAAAGCAGAAATACAGCAAGATATGCAAGCCCTGAGTACGGCGGTCGCGAACGATTTAGAGCGAATGATGTTAGAGCGCATGCGCAATGTGCAGTCTTGGAGCCAATTGTCGATTATGCAAGAAGCCGGCATTGGCGATATTGATAAGCGTTTGTCTATTTTCTTAAATGGTTTAGCCAAAAGCTATGGCGGCCTGTACAAAAAGATTTATGTGGTGAATGCGCAAGGTCGTGTAATTGCCAGTAGCAAAGCGCAACAGATAGACCAACAACGCGCAAATGATCAGCTTTGGTTTAAAACAGATGACAATATCAAGCCATTAGTGTTTCATCAGGTGCAAGATAAAACATTGCCTATTTCACAAGCCATCATAGATGAAAACACTTTACTGCCAATGGCAGAGTTGGTTGTAGAGTTTGATTGGGGAGCTGTCGAGCGCTTGCTAAACAATGCAGCCAGTGCATCAACTGCCGTGGCGCTAAAAGACAAGGCAGGTCAGCTATTATCGGCGACTGAAAATTGGGGCAGTATCCAAGCCAGTCATGGGATGCATGTCACACAATCATTTAGCGAACATTCAGCGATGTCTCAATGGCAAATACACATCGAAAAACTGCGTTCTGTCGCCATTGCACCAGTACACCGCTTAGCTTATATTTTTCTAGGTTTGCTATTTGCGACCATATTGTTAGCGGCTTTCATGGTGAGACCAATCGCGCAAGCTATCTCTGACCCGATTACGAGGTTAACCGATTTTGTGCGCGGTTTTACCCGCCAAACAAAAACGCCACCGCCGCAATCTGGCCCACCAGAAGTGCGTGAGTTAGGGCAAGCATTTGAAAAAATGATGCATGATTTAGAGCAATCACAATCAGACCTAACACGTGCGGCTAAGTTGGCTGTCGTCGGAGAAATGGCCGCAGCCATGAGCCATGAAGTACGCACGCCACTAGGTATTTTGCGCTCATCAGCTGATGTGTTAAAACGCGAAAAAAGCATCAGTGCAGAAGGTCGAGAGGTGCTGACATTTATTGACGCAGAAACGGAAAGAATGAATAAGCTGGTGAGTACCTTGATTGATGCTGCACGTCCGCGGCCACCTGTTTTTGCGCCGGTCAATCTAACGCAGCTATTGCAAGACAATATTGCGCTGCTAGAGGCAAAAGCACGTGAAAAACAGATTCAAATAGGGTTTGATGCAGTAGAAGGTGTGATGGCTGACGTGGATGCTGATCAAATAACCCAAGTCATGATGAACCTCATTATGAATGCGGTACAAGTGTTGGAAGCAGGTGGTCATATAACGGTCTCGTTGCAGCAGCAAGCTGACAATATTACGATCAAAGTTATGGACGACGGCGAAGGTATTGCCAAGGTGCATCAGCCACAGATTTTTGAATCATTTTTCACGAAACGTGCTGGTGGTGTTGGCCTCGGTCTTGCCATTGTGCGGCAGATTGTGCAAGCGCATCATGGTGAAATCAGTTACCAAAAGAGTACAATGGGCGGTGCGCAATTCACCATCGTGATGCCCAACCACATAGAGTAAACCATGGATAAACAAAAGAGAATTTTAGCGGTAGATGACGAACCTAATATGCGTCGTTTACTAGAAATCGGCTTAAAGCAAGCAGGGTATCAAACAGCCACAGCTGAAAATGGACAAGCTGCGCTAGACATCATTAAGCACGAGCAAGTGGATTTGGTGGTGAGTGATTTGCATATGCCTGGCATGAATGGCTTGGAACTCTTCGCGCAAATACGCAATGATTATGAGGCATTGCCATTGATTATGGTGACGGCACAAGGCGAGATTGCCACAGCTGTAGAAGCCATGAAGTTAGGGGCAGCAGATTATATTTTGCGACCGTTTGATTTAGAAGTGTTAGAGGTGGCCATCGCTAAAGCGTTAGATGTGCAACGCCTGCAAATGGAAAACACCTATTTTAAAGACGCCGCGCAGCCCGAAGTGCAAGGTCTGATTGGGGAAAGTCCACCAATGCAGCAACTGAAAACCTTGATTGCACAAGTGGCGCCGGAAAAAGCAACGGTACTAATTGCTGGCGAAACTGGCACAGGTAAAGAGCTGGTGGCAAAAGCCATTCATCAAGCTTCGTCACGAAAAGATGGTTTGTTTGTTGCGGTGAACTGTGCTGCTATCCCCACTGAGATGTTAGAGTCAGAGTTGTTTGGCTATGAAAAAGGGGCATTCACCGGCGCTGTAAAAGCGCGTGTGGGTAAATTTGAGTTAGCCGATAAAGGGACATTATTTCTGGATGAAATCACGGAAATGCCCATCAACTTACAAGCGAAGCTTTTGCGTGCATTGCAAGAAGGTGTGATTGAGAAGTTGGGCGGTAATAAACAGATAGCACTCGACAATCGCATTATTGCCGCTACCAACCGTGATGCGATGCAAGCGGTAAAAGACGGCAAGCTACGTGAAGATTTATATTATCGTTTGAACGTTTTTCAGTTGAATGTGCCGTCGCTGAAAGAGCGGAATGGTGATGTGGATTTGCTTTGCCAGTATTTTTTAAAAGACCATGAAACGAATATTAGTGATGCAGCGATGTCACTATTAGCGGCATATGCATGGCCAGGTAATGTGCGGGAATTGGAGAATGTATTAGAGCGTGCAGCGATTCTGGCGGGTAGAGAAACGATAGAACCCCAGCATTTGCCGAGTGATATTGCTGCTAACGCGCAAGCTGCTAAGCAAGCAGATGTCGCGAATCAGTTTTCTATTCCGCAACATACAAAACAGATAGAGAAACGATTAATCACAGAAGCCATTACAGCATGTGATGGAAATAAAGCGAAAGCGGCAAAACTGCTTGAGATTAGTGAGCGATCGCTTTGGAACAAGCTTGACCAGTACGATTTAAAATAAAGCTAAATTGATGAATAGCTTACCATTGACACATAAAATTAACGGTGTTAAGTTAACGGTGTTAATTTAAGTCTTGGTGAAGTGA
>SPJO01000125.1 GCA_006844635.1 Methylophilaceae bacterium
ACATTGATATCGCCGCCATGCCCGTTTAGGTTGCCATAAGTTTCTAAGTTGCGCGTTGCAATATCGCCATTCGTATTGCTGATGTTGATGCTGCCTGCGCTGCCTGCTAACCCAGTACCCCGCGCTGCGCCACTACGTGCATTAATGGTACTGGTCGTATTAATATCACCAGCACCCGTTGAGCTTATTGTAATAGCACCGGCATTACCACCATTAGCATTACTACCTGTGCCAGATGCGCCACTACCGCCATAAGCATAGACTTGTTTTGTTGCAATAGCACCGGTTGCGTTTAAATTAATATTGCCAGCATTACCACCGGCTTGGTTTAAGCCACGGCCATTGCCACCATAAGCATAAATCACATTGTTAAAGCTTAAATTTGCACCAGAAATATTGACATCTCCAGCATTACCGCCCACAGCCGTATTGCCGCTACGCGGTGTTGCACCCTGTGCATAAACACGACTCGTGACAGTGACATCACCACTGGCATTCATATTGATATTGCCGCCGTTGCCACCAGCTGAAGTACTACCAGCGGCTGTACCGCCACCAGAAGCGTACACATTACCTGTTGCGGTAATATTGCCATTGCTTGCTGTTAGATTAATTTCACCTGCGTTACCGTTGGTATTGCCATGCACATAGAGGTTCTTCGTATCAATATCGCCATTCGTATTGGTAATATTGATGCTAGCTGCGGCACCACCAGCGCCTGTTCCTCTTGCCGTACCATTCCGCGCATTCAATGTACCAGTGTTAATATCGCCAGCAGCTGTCGATTGAATCGTAACCGTACCAGCATCACCACCTGCTGTGTTACCTGTACCGCCATTACCACCATAAGCAGAAATGTTATTGACGGTAATCGCACCAGCCGCTGTTAGGTTCACATCACCGCCGCTCACACCATCTAAACCCGCCGTGCTGTTTCGGCCAGTTGAAATGATATTGCTGGCCATATTAATTGCATTACTCGCGGTAACACTAATGTCACCAGAATCTTGGCCCACGTTACCTTGTGTTTGCAAATAACCAGCTGTCGTTGAGCTCACCACATTTGCTGCATTGAAATTAATACCGCCAGTCCGCGCAAATACGCGTTGGTTAATATTGATATCACCAGCACCGCTACTATCGGCATCGGCAGTGACATTGATTGCACCAGAGCCATAACTATTTAAACGGCCAATTAAGTTAACATCATTATCAGCCTTTAAAGTAATACCGCCTGTACCGCGTGTACTGATCTCTGCATTCACATTAATGTCATTATTGGCTTCCAAGAAGACACTGTTATCGGTAAGCATCGACAATGTATTGGCGACTGTAATGTCATTCGTCGCTTGTAAATATAACTCTGAGAAGCCGCGGACATCATTAATCTGGATTGTCGTCGTCCCGACAACGGGCGCATCAGCAAATGCCACATCAGGTGTGCCATCCGCATTATTTGTTGGTGCCGTTTGTGTGCTGTTATTCAACACGATGTTTTCTGGATCGAATAAGACGGTACCACCTGTACCATTCTCTGCCGTTACATCAATTTGTCCCGAGAAGGTTAGGTTTTGTTTACCAGAAACCTCTACAAAACCACCATTTCCAGCTTGATCGCCACCCTTGGCAGAAACACTACCGTAATGACGGGTGGTTTGGTCTGCCCAAACAATAGCTTTACCGCCATCACCGGTTTGTGTCGCGTCGACATTAATATTGGTATTCGCACCAACATAAGTCGTACGGGCATTATCGACTTCAGCATTTTTACCCTGATAATCACCACCCACTAAAACCGTACCGCCACCAGCATCACCAGAAGCCTCTAGATTAGCATCACCTAACAAGGCGACTTGCTCACCCGTTACGGTAATCGTCCCGCCCTTGCTACCAGCGGTATTTCCCCGCGCTGACAATGCTCCCGTCACAGCGACTTGCGCATTATCGCCGCCTTCAAGACGAATCACGCCATTACGCTCCACCAGCGTATTCGCTTGAGTAATGCCGGATACATTCACTGCTGAGCTTCGAGAGTTTGTTGCCAACTGCACCGCACCACCATCAGCTTGTATATTGCCTGCCTGTGTTACCACTGCTTGCAAAGCATCGCCCGATAGATTCGCTTTGACTAAACCATTCCCATAGAAATCCAACACTGCTGTATTGGCAGAAGCCATCACAACACTCCCTTGATTAGCCGCAATATTACCGGTGTTTTCCACCTGTTGACCGAGTAATACAACGTAGCCACCGTCGGCCACCTTTATTGTGCCTTGGTTAGTCACTGCGCCATTAGCGCCGTTTGCTGTAAATTGATAATGACCATTCAAGAAGTTGCCATTAGTAATATTCATGCTTGATGCCACTAGGCCACCAACATCGACTTGTGCGCCTTGTCCAAATAAGACACCATTTTGATTGATTAAGAACAAGTGGCCGTTAGAACTTAATCCGCCCAAAATACTGGTCGCAGCATTGCCAGTGGAACGGAATAAGCCGTGCCCAGCACCTTGCGTAAAGAAAACATTCACACTTTCATTGGCAGCAATATCTAGTGAGCTTGCTGCACCAATCACACGGCTCGTGGTGACATTGAGGTTTAAATGATTACCGGTCGTCGTCGCACTGGCATTACCTGACTCAATCACTAAATCAGTCCACTGCGCCAAAGCGTTTTGATGACCGCCTAACAGTGCGGCACTCACAAATAGCCCTAGTGCTGCGCGTTTTGCTAACATCAAACTTGGGTAGCGATCCGCTTTCTTAGCGGAGTCGCCTGCCACGGCTTTATTGCCTTTACTATGACCTTTGACATGCTCAGCAACCACAACAAACGCTTCTTGTATGTGGCTCCAAATTACGCGATACCGATGATTTAGTGATGGCTTTTTCATGCTTTACCCCAGTTATTACCCATTGGTAATAAATAGTGTTTTATTCCTTTATCAATTTAATGGCTAACAGTTTTACAATTGTTTAAATATCATTCAATAAGATAATGCAAGATGCTTGCCAACTGCATTGCAACGATAATGCTTACACCGGATATCGCCTAAAAGCCAGGACAGGCCTGCCTTTCAGGCTGGCCATGCTAATTTAATCCAACAGTAGCAAGCTCACACGACAACCTAAAACTCAACCAAGTTGTTGATTATTCAACAGTCTTGTTTTGATATTGATTAAAAATATTTAATGAGCTGACCCCAAAAACGCAATTCATTTTCTGCGCCTTCTCCCGAAAAATCACGGTTTTGATGAGAGCCGCTAACACTCAACACCCAGTTCTGCTTAAATGTTGCATCCACACCTAATCCCGCCTGTATGGATTTCACATGGTTATCACCGCTCAGCGCCTTTTGATTAATCTTTCCGCGGCCCAAGTCTAAAAAAACATATGGGCTGATATCAACAATGCCTTTTTTGGTCAACACCTCAGCAACGGTTAGCTTTTGCCTAAACTCTGCGCCTAGTACCAAGCCAGTATCAGCTAAACTAGGCAGCTCCGCATATTGGCGCCAAGCACTAACGCCACCAATGGACATTTTCTCAACACTATCTAAATTTTTGCTGGCACGCTGATAGTCCGCATGTAAACTCAGGCTTGAGCCATTATCAAAATACTGCAACCTTGAAGCAGTTAAGTTATATTTAACAAAGCCACCCTTTGTATCTGCGCCTATTTGATCAATGTTTTCTGCAGTGTCATTATTAAATTTAAGCCTACCACCACGGATATTGATACCCGCCTGATGGCTAACATTGCCAGCAGCATTCAACCAATCGGCTACTAACCCTACCTCTGCAGCTGTAATCTTGCGGCGATTTTCTAATGCCGCCAACCCAACTTCATCGTTCATCACTTTGTATGAAGTCGCAAAATGCGCAGTTACCCCTTTTTGCGCATCTCTAATAACAGGGTGGTCTAGTGCAATATTAAAATATTGGCTTTCACCACTAGCATCTAGCGGCGCTAGTTCACGGCCTAACTTATAATCCACATAGTTATAACCTAGGCTCAATAAAGTACCCGCAGCATGCACTGGTGTGGTGTAACCGAAATTCAAGCCTCGTTGCCCATTTGCTCTCGCTCTTTTTAAGTCCAAACTTAACTGATCACCTAAACCTGCCGGGTTATTTAACTTAGCACCCGCAATCAAGACCTCGCGCCCAGTAAAGCGGTTGCCATAAGTATTGCCACCTAAATAGGCTTGTACTTTTGGTAAAGGTTCTAATGTGACTTCAATATCTGTCGCGCCCACACGGTCATTTGGACTTAACTGCGCCGTAGCACGTGTAGCTGGCAACGCGTTTAGAATAGAAACATTACGCACGAGGTTACGTTCACTCACCGTATCACCTGGCTGCAAGCGATAGGCTGCAATATTTTGCATAAAAACGGCATCAAAACCGGCTGTACCGCTGCTGCTTAACTCACCCAGCTGACCTTCTATCACCGTAATCTCCACAGTATTACCAGCGATGTCCTGCGTTGGCAGGTAGGCTTGCGCTAAGAAATAGCCATGTTTCCGATAAAAAGCTGTAATCACTTGTGTTGCATCATTCAGCGCATTCATCCCAATTTGGCGGTTTTGGTAGTCGGTGAGTAGTGCATTTAATGCATCCGCAGTAAATGATGCATTACCACTAAAGACAAAGCGGTCGACTGATATCTTGATAGCATCACTACCTGCTACTGGCTGATAGGGTAACTTTTCTTCCTGTTTAATGTCGACAGGGCGGGTGCTTGGTTGTTTTTTTGGCTGCTCTGCTCGCGGGATATCCGCAACATTTGGTACGCCGCCAGCGATTGCAGCGCTAGCAAAAATACTAGCGAGCCATAAAACCACTACTTTTAGTATGAAGTTATTAAAAATCATTAGCTTACTATTACATGTTTAACGCAAACAGTGTCCTTGTTTTATATATTTTTACAGTTAGGTACTCTGTACTATGACGCTTCTAGTGCTTTACCAAACTGCTCGATCAATATTGGCGCAATGGTTTTTAAGTTGTGTGATTCTTCTACTCGCCGCCGGCCTTCTTTGCCTTTCGCTGCAAGTGTTACTGGGGTGTCTTGTAAAGCTTGTCGTATAGCAGAAGCGATATGGTCTATTGATCCTGCTGGAATAATCCAGCCGCAACCTTCATCCACCAACTCTGGAATGCCTGCAATATAAGTTGAAATTACTGGGCGACCTAATGCCAACGCTTCCATAATGACCACAGGCAAACCTTCAGCAAAGCTTGGTAATAATAGTGCTCGTGACTGTTTGACATGTTCTCTAACTTTGACGTTCTCCATCCAGCCGTGCAAAACAACCATGTCTTGTACTTGATACTTCTTAACCGAGGCTTCCAAGGCTTGTCTCGATTCACCATCACCAACAAAATGGATTTTTAGATTTGGAAACTCATCTTTTAACTGTGCAAGGGCGGGCGGGAAGAGTAACTGCGCCTTTTGTGGGCACAAACGGCCGACGCAAACCAAGTTTTGATTGCTTGCATCAACCGTATAGTTAGGTTCAAACTCATCCACATGCAAACCACAATGCACAATGACAATTTTGTCCCAATGTTCATAACTGCTAAATCGCACTAGCTGCACTCGGCAGAAGTTCGAAATGGCAGCGACAAATGCAGCATGCTCGACCTTCAAAGCCATGCTAATCGTATCCGGGTTTACAAACTCATCCGGCCCATGTGCGGTAAAGCTATAACTAGCACCACCCATCACTTTTGCTAGCATTGCTACCGTCGTTGCATTGGTAGAAAAATGTACATGCACATGCTTTAGGTTTTCGTGTTGACAGCGCTGATAAAAAGCAGTCGCCTGCATAAAATAGGCAATATGTTTAGCCGAGAAGTGCACATCATTACTACAAACTTTTAACCACAGTTTGAACGCTTTTAAAAAGCCAAATGGGTTGAACATTAAAGTCTTAAATAGGGCCGCAAATAAACCCAATATATTGCCCGACAATAAGTATTGTGTTTTTTCTTGATCGGCAATATCTAATGGGTCAACCAACTGGTCGGCCCATTTTCTCACTGCAATCCTTACAACCTCTAAACCTGCCGCCTCTAAGGCTTCTATTTCCCGTCTAATAAAAGTGGTACTCGTCAACGGGTAGGTGTTCATTAAGTAAGCTACTTTCACAACTTGCCTTTTCTACAATTAAATCAATCAAAAGTATTCTAGCACATATTAAATCAAAGACTTAACTGATATTCCTCATGTAACCTTATAAGATTGTCTTTAGAACTCTAATGGGTCTATATCCAACACCCATCGTAATTTATTGGCTAGCTTTTGTGCTCTTAACTGTGGCATCCACACCCGTAACAATTGCTGGAGATCTTTTCTCGTTTCTGCTTGCAACAACAACTGCCCGCGCTCCATACTTTTCAAGCGTTCCATTTGCGGTCGCAATGGATCATAAACCATGACATCTTTGGAAATTTCACGCGCCTGTTGAGCTGCTTTATTGAGGAATTGCAAGACGTGTGTGTAAGTACTTGCTTCCGCCTTTAACATAGCAAAATAGCTGGTTGGAGGAAACTGCATAGCCTGTCGCTCATCCAACAACGTGTCTGCATAAGCTTCATAGTCTTGTGCACGTAGCGCAGTAAATAAATCATGCTGTGGGAAAGTTGTTTGTATCAGCACTTCTCCAGCAATCGCCGCACGACCAGCACGACCAGACACTTGCATCAGCTGCGAGAACAGCCTCTCACTCGCTCTAAAATCTGGACTGAATAATGCCGTATCAGTATCGATGACGCCGACTAAGGTTAAATGTGGAAAATCATGCCCTTTAGCCAGCATTTGTGTGCCAACTAAAATATCGATCGTTTTATCATGCACTTTACTGAGCAATGCGGTTAATGCATTTTTATTACGAACGCTGTCTCTATCAACGCGTGCGATGTTCGCTTCTGGAAAGAGCGACGCCAACGTTTGTTCTAGCCGCTGCGTGGCCTGGCCCACTGGACTTAAATCTGGATTACCGCAATCTGGACATTGTATTGGTATACGCTGTTCATGCCCGCAATGATGACACTTCATGCGCTTTTGGTTTAAATGCACAACCAACCGTGCAGAACAGCGCATACAGGGCGCCGTCCACTGACAAGCATTACAATGCATGACGGGCGCATAACCACGCCGGTTTAAAAACAAGAGGCTTTGTTCGCCACGGCTTAAACGCTCTCGCATGGCTTTAATTAAGATAGGTGACAAACCATTTTCTGTCGGTGATTTACCAATATCAATACAATGTATTTTCGGTAATTGTGCATTGTCTACTGCACGTGCTTTTAAACGGAGCAAACCATACTGCTGTTTTTTCGCCAGGTACCAGGTTTCTAAGGAGGGTGTGGCACTACCCATCAAAATAGGAATACTCAACTGCTTAGCACGCATCATTGCAACATCGCGTGCATGATAGCGCATACCATCTTGCTGCTTATATGAACCATCATGCTCTTCATCAATCATGATGATTTTCAAGTGAGGCATTGCAGTGAAAACACTTAAGCGGGTGCCAATGACAATCTTAGCATCACCACTACTGGCAGCCTGCCACGATTGTAAGCGCTCACTTTCAGTCAAATTACTATGTAAAGTCGCGAGCGGATATTCGCTTAAACGACTCCTAAAACGCGCTTCTAATTGAGGTGTTAAATTAATTTCAGGCACCAGCACCAGTGCTTGAGCATCTTTTTCAGCAAGCATTGTTTTTAATATCTGAATGTAAACCTCAGTCTTTCCACTCCCGGTGATGCCGTACAATAACCATGGCTTAAAGGTCGACTGCTCGCTTAGCACTGACTTAATCACGGCTTGCTGTTCTTGATTCAGTGTTGGTTCAGCGCTCGATGATTTGATTGAGGGTTTAACCGCAATCACTTCCTCTTGTTGCAAACACCCCATTTCCTTAAGCTTAATAATGGCTTTCCGCCAGCTGCCAGAGATGGCTGCTAACTGCGCTTCTGTAGCACTGCCCTGTTGCAAGACTTCTACGATGCGCTGTAATACAAGCTGTCGCTTTGGCAAATCATTAATGTCGACTACCTGCGTTAGGCTATAAATAAAACTTTTACGCGTGACGGCTGGTTTAATTTGCCGCAAACGCAATGGCAGGGCGGCAATCATCGCTTGGCCTAACGGGTAGTGATAATAGTTTGCGCAAAAACTTAACAACTTAAACATACGCGCATCAAATACAACATCATCAAACACATGTTCCACTGGTTTGAGTTTATCTCGTGACACATCAGAACTATCTGAGATCTCCACAATCACACCAACGAGTTTTCTTCCTGAAAACGAAACCACGGCGCGCGCGCCTACCTTGGCATTAAACCCATCATTTGCATAATCAAATAAACGGTTTAGCGGAACATCCAGTCCTATTCTCAGGATTTGTAAAGACATGTTAATGATGTGAGTAGATAGTTTTTGTGTAAGGCAGTAATGAGTTAAAATACTGGCTTCGCAGATTTAATGCAACCACTCAATTCAACTAGCCTAAATTAAGACAAGAACCTTGAAAGACATCATTTCAAATTTGCTTTTACAAGCAGCGCAGACACTTGTAAGCGACACCTCACAATTATCGATTATGCTAGAACGGCCGAAATCCGCCGAACATGGTGACTTTGCTTGCAACTTAGCCATGATGTTAGCTAAACCATTACGCCAAAACCCGCGTGCCATTGCCGAGCAACTTGTGGCCGCATTGCCACCGAGCGAAGTCATTGCAAAAGTAGAAATTGCAGGGGCAGGCTTTATTAATTTTTATTTAGCTGATACAACAAAACAGCTGATCGTTAAACAAATTCTTGAGGCTGGCAGCCAATTTGGCCACAACTCAACCGGCGAGGGCGAAAAGGTACAAGTTGAGTTTGTCTCTGCTAACCCAACTGGCCCATTACACGTTGGTCATGGTCGCGGTGCGGCTGTCGGTGATTGTTTGGCGCGCTTACTTGCCGCCAATGGCTGGGATGTGACGCGTGAGTTTTATTACAACGACGCTGGTGCACAGATTGATAACTTAACGAAATCGGTTTTAGCGCGCGCGCAAGGCTTAGCAACGGATGACCCAAGCTTCCCGGAAAATGGCTATCACGGTGAATATATTGCCGATATTGCTAAGGCTTACCTCGCCAAGGAAACCGTCTCGGCAGATGATATTGAAGTGACGGCCAGTGGTGATTTGGCAAATACTGAGTCTATCCGTAACTTCAGTGTGGCTTATCTACGCCATGAGCAAGATTTAGATTTACGTGCATTCCAAATTCAGTTTGATGTTTTCTCACTCGAGAGCGCCTTATATTCCTCAGGTAAAGTGGAAGAAACCGTACAAGCGCTCATCGAGAGTGGCAAGACGTATGAAAGCGAAGACGCACTCTGGCTGAAAACGACTGACTACGACGATGATAAAGATCGTGTCATGCGTAAGAAAGAGGGCGGCTATACATACTTCGTACCAGACGTGACTTACCATTTAGAAAAATGGAATCGCGGCTTTACCAAAGTCATTAACGAGCAAGGTGCAGATCACCATAGTACGATTACCCGTGTCCGTGCGGGATTACAGGCATTAGATGTTGGCATTCCTGAGGGCTGGCCTAATTATGTATTACACCAAATGGTGACCGTGATGCGAGGAGGCGAAGAAGTTAAGCTCTCTAAACGCGCAGGTAGCTATGTCACCTTGCGTGACTTAATCGAAGAGGTTGGTTGTGATGCCACGCGCTTCTTTTTAGCCGCTCGTCGTGCAGACTCGCAATTGATTTTCGATATTGACCTTGCACGTGCACAAACTAATGACAACCCCGTGTATTACATTCAATATGCACACGCACGTATCTGCAGTGTACTGAGCCAGTGGGGCGGTGATGTTGCGCAATTAGCAAGCCGTGACTTAAGTGCACTCAGCGCACCTTCAGAAGCCACATTAATGCAAAAACTTAGCGAGTTTCCTGAGGTTGTCAAGAATGCAGCAAACGAGCTTGCACCGCATATGGTGGCCAACTATCTGAAAGAATGTGCCAGTGATTTACACAGCTATTACAATGACACCAAGTTTTTAGTGGATGACGAAGCAACAAAACTGGCTCGTATGGCATTAATTAGTGCCACGCAGCAAGTATTAAAAAATGGTTTAGATTTGCTAGGTCTGAGCGCGCCGAGTAAAATGTAGAGATATTAAACAGGTATATAAAAAATGAGTCGAGATTACAAACCAAAATCCAAAAAAACTGGTAGCGGCCATCCGTTCTTATCCGGGCTGCTATTCGGCTTCCTGCTTGGTGTGATGAGCGCGGTCTCACTCACCATTTATCTTAAAGGCGACACCAGCCCATTTGAAGATAAGAAAATCAACGCGCCAACGATTCCAACGATAACAGAAGGCGCAACGGCAAATAGCAACCCAGACGCTAAAAAACCGGAAACGAAAGAAGATGATTTAGATTTTTATACGATTCTGCCAGAAACTGAAAGCACAGTGACGGTCAAAGAAATCAACGATGCTGACATCAAGGTTAAAAAAGAAAGCTACTTCTTACAAGTGGGCTCATTTAAAAGCGAGGCCGATGCAGATAACCTAAAAGCAAAACTCGCCTTGCAAGGCTTTGAAGCCATTGTGCAAACCGCAAATTTGGGTGATAAGGGCACTTGGCATCGTGTACGTGTTGGCCCGCTCACCAATATTAAAATGATTAATAAGGTGCGCGCTGAGTTGACTGCTAAAAGTTTTAGTGCTGACCTGATAAAAATTAGCACAAATTAATACTTCGAAACGCTCAAACGGAATTTATTGTCATCTTTTAGTGTCTACTATCGTTAATTAGATAACATACAATAAACTTATTAAAACTATAGGAAATCATATGCAAAAAATATTTATCTCTTTGATGCTGTTACTAAGCAGCGTTGGCTTTCATTCAGCAGCGGTTGCCGCACCAACGATGGGACAAGATTTTGATGCTGTTGCACAAACCATTCCCACTAGTAACGCTAAGAAAATTGAAGTGATGGAAATCTTTTGGTATGGCTGTGGTCATTGCTACAAAATGGAAACACCACTTCATGCCTGGTTGAAAAACAAACCAGCAGACGTCAACTTTGTTCGTATGCCTGGCCTGCCTAACCCAAGCTGGGCACCGATGGCAAAGGCTTATTACACCATGGAGGCATTAAACTTAATTGATAAACTGCATACCCCTTTATTTGATGCGATTCACAAACAAAAAGCAGTAAACCCTACTAATGAAAAAGCAGTGGTTGACTGGATTGCCAACAAAGGTGGTGTTGATCGTGCGAAAGTTGAAAGTACTTTTAATTCCTTTGCAGTTAATACTAAAATTAAACGCGCT
Source organism: Methylophilaceae bacterium (assembly GCA_006844635.1). Taxonomy (GTDB): domain Bacteria; phylum Pseudomonadota; class Gammaproteobacteria; order Burkholderiales; family Methylophilaceae. The sequence goes on from SPJO01000125.1 coordinate 11,386, forward strand.
GCCCAAGTGTTCCGCGCTTCTGGTGCAACAGGCGTCCCTAGCTTAGTCATCGATGGTAAATTTATTACTTCTGGCACGATGGCTGGCGGCAATGCAAATGCGTTAAAAGTCGTCGATTACATCGTGAATAATGTCCGCAAAGATAAAGCAAACAAACCAGCAAAAAAGTAAAAAAGGCAGCTGATAGGATTAAGTTGCCAAGTAGGCTTAAATAACGATAGACTAAACCCGCTTTAAGTATTAAAGCGGGTTTTTTATTCGAGACATCATGAAAAAAATATTTATCACAGGTGCATCTAGCGGCATTGGTGCAGCATTAGTCAAAGCCTATGCTGCACACTATCGACAAGAAACAGTTACTTTTGGCTTATTAGGTCGTAATGCCCAAGCGCTACAACAACTCGCAAAACTGATTAATAGTGACTTTAACGCCAATGCTAAAGTGTATACCGTTGATGTAAGAGAAGCGAAAGCCATGCAAGCAGCCGCTGATGACTTTATGACAGCAATTGGCACCCCAAATATTGTCATTGCTAGTGCCGGCGTTAGCCGTGGCACGTTAACCGAACACCCTGAAGATATCGCGGCATTCCAAGCTGTGATGGACATCAATGTAATGGGCATGGTACATACCTTTAGTCCATTTATTAATACCATGGCTAAGCAAAAACAAGCGCAATTAGTTGGCATTGCCAGTGTTGCTGGCGTACGTGGATTACCTGGTGCAGGGGCTTATAGTGCAAGCAAAGCGGCAGCCATTAAATACCTAGAAAGTTTACGTGTTGAAATGAAGCCGCTTAACATTGATGTCACGACTGTAGCACCAGGCTACATCCGCACTCCTATGACAGATATTAATCAATATAAGATGCCTTTTTTAATGGAGGCTGATGTGTTTGCTCAGAAATTCATCAAAGCCATCGAAAGAAAACGACGCTTTGTGATTATCCCTTGGCAAATGGCTTGGCTATCCAGATTAATGCGGCTAGTCCCGCCGTTTTTATGGGACTGGATCATGCGGAATGCACCCCATAAACAAAGAACCGAATGGGATTGGTTATAAATACCGCTACCCTACGGTTACACTCTTTGCAAGGCTTCTTGGTTTATCAACATCGGATCTTCTCAACTGACTTGCCATTTTGGTAGCTAGCGAAGTTGGGGGCACCCCTTGCGGGTGTTATCTCCTTATTCTACGGTTACGCTCTTCGCAAGGTTTCTTGGTTTATCAACATCGGTACCTTTAAGTAGCGCCACATGATACGACAGCAGCTGCACAGGAATTGTATGCAGAATAGGGGAGAGCACACCTACATGGCGAGGCGTACGAATCACATGCACACCTTCAGACTCAGTAAAGTGGCTATCATCATCTGCAAACACAAACAACTCACCACCCCGAGCACTAACCTCTTGCATATTTGATTTTACTTTTTCCAGTAACTCATCATTTGGCGCAATCACGACCACTGGCATATTGCTATCAACCAAGGCGAGTGGACCATGTTTCAACTCTCCTGCAGGGTAGGCCTCAGCATGAATATAAGAAATTTCTTTTAACTTTAACGCACCTTCCATCGCAATAGGATAATGCACGCCCCGGCCTAAAAAGAGAGCGTGTTCTTTATCACCAAAGCGCTTAGCCCACTTCATAATTTGCGGCTCTAGGTTGAGCGCGAACTGGACGCTAACCGGCAAATGCCGTAATGCGTCTAAATACTCTTCTTCTTTTGCCTCGCTCATCTTGCCGCGTTGTTTAGCTAGTGTAGCTGCCAGGGTAAAGAGCGCGACCAATTGCGTTGTAAAAGCCTTAGTTGAGGCCACACCAATCTCTGCACCGGCACGCGTATATAAGACAATTTTTGAAGCACGCGGTAGTGCACTTTCTTGCACATTACAAATGGATAACGTTAATGCTTGCCCTAAACTTTGTGCATGTTTAAGCGCCTCCATCGTATCTAACGTTTCACCTGATTGTGAGATTGTGACAACTAATTGGTTGGGGTTTGGTACGGAAGCGCGGTAACGATACTCACTGGCGATTTCTACACTTGTTGGTAAACCTGCAATACTTTCTAACCAATATTTGGCCGTCAATCCGGCATAATAACTAGTGCCTGCCGCTAAAATGAGTACACTATCAACTTGTTCGAACACTGCCGCTGCCTCAGGACCAAACAGTGCTGTTGAAAAGCTAGCATCGTCAATGACAGCTTCAATGGTGTCAGTCAATGCACGCGGTTGTTCATGAATTTCCTTTTGCATGAAATGTGCATAAGGACCTAACTCTAGGCTCGCCAATGACACATCACTCACATGAATTTCACGCTTGATTTCTGTGTCTGCCTTATCCCAAATGGTGACACCACTGGCCTTGACCTCTGCCACATCACCATCCTCTAAATAGATCACTTTACGTGTCGCAGCCAATACTGCTGAAACGTCTGAAGCGATGAAATTCTCACCGTTACCCAAACCCACCAATAGCGGACAACCTTGGCGCGCAGTAATCATGGTATCTTTTTCTTTAACAGACAATACACTAATGGCAAATGCACCCGTTAACTCTTTAACGGCTTGCTTAACAGATGCTAATAAGTTGTGGCCTTGTGCATGGTGGTAATGAATTAAGTGTGCAATCACTTCGGTATCCGTTTGCGAGGTAAATTCATAACCCAAATCAACTAAACGGTCGCGCTGCTCATCATGATTTTCAATAATGCCATTATGCACTACCGCAATTTCACCCTTTGAAATATGTGGGTGTGCATTACTTTCCGTCACCCCACCATGTGTCGCCCAACGGGTATGGCCAATACCGACTGCGCCTGTTAGGTTGGCATCTTTTGCACGTTCACGCATTTCTGAAACACGACCAACGGCACGTACGCGTTCTATGCCATTTTTATTTAAAACGGCAACGCCCGCTGAATCGTAACCACGATACTCAAGACGACTCAACCCTTCAATTAAGTTTGGTACAACACTTCGACTCGAGGCTGCACCGACTATTCCACACATAGACCTTAATATCTTTCTTTATTTTTTAATTTTCTGAGGCCGTTGCCAGCCTGCAATCGATTTTTGTTCTCGTGCTCTACATAACGTTAATGCATCTGCTGGAGTATCTTTCGTAATGGTAGAACCCGCTGCAATTGTGCCGCCTTTCCCAATGTTAACTGGTGCAACCAACTGCGTATCAGACCCAACAAATACATTATCTTCAATCACTGTTTTAAACTTATTGGCACCATCATAGTTACAAGTAATGGTGCCAGCACCAATGTTAACCTTTTGCCCAATGACTGCATCACCTACATAACTCAAATGATTTATTTTACTGCCAACATCTACTTGTGCATTTTTGAGTTCTACAAAGTTACCCACATGTGTTTGTGCTGCAAGTGTAGTACCAGGCCTTAACCTTGCAAAAGGACCAACGCGGCTATTTCTACCCACGCTTGCTTCAAGAATGTGTGTATAAGGTGCAATGGTTGTACCTGCCTCGATAGTGGCATCTTTGATCACACAATAAGCGCCAACTTTCACCCCTTCACCGAGAATCACTTTGCCCTCAAAAATACAGCCAACATCAATTTCTACGTCTTGATCTGCATCGAGCTCACCGCGAACATCAATACGAGCAGGGTCTAATAACATCACGCCTTGTTGCAATAACGCCGCAGCATTACGGTGTTGATGCACACGCTCGATGAGCGCTAAATCTTGCTTACTATTAACCCCTGTAACGGACCACTCATCTTCAGTCACTGCTGCACTGACATCGATACCATCTTCGACGGCAAAGCCCACGATGTCAGTTAAGTAATATTCTTTCTGGGCATTCTCATTACTGAGTCGCGCTAACCAGCTCTTTAAATGACGGCTAGGCATCGCCATGATGCCAGTGTTGACCTCGTTAACCTGTCGTTGCAGTTCATTAGCATCTTTATGTTCCACAATGGCCGTTACTAACCCTTGTTGGTTGCGAATAATGCGGCCATAGCCTGTTGGGTCCGGTTTATTAAACGATTGAATCACCATCTTATTTTGTGATGCTGCTACCAATTGTTCACATGACGCTGCATCAACCAAGGGTACATCACCCAATAGAATCAGCGTATTGGTATCATCATCTAAGTAAGGCACCGCTTGTTGCACCGCATGCCCGGTGCCTAGCTGTTCTTTTTGTTCTACCCAGGTAATCTGTTCATTCGCAAACGCAGCCTGCACTTGCTCGCCACCATATCCATAAATCACAATCACTTTCTCTGGATTTAAGCTTTGCGCACAAGCAATCACATGAGCCAGTATCGCCTTACCACCGACTTGGTGTAACACTTTAGGTTGGTTTGAACGCATGCGCGTCCCTTTACCCGCTGCAAGTATAATGATATTGAGTGGTGTCTTTGCCATTACGTATTCTTTTGATGAGTTAATGATACATTTTACTACAGTTAAATAGCCACTTCTTTATTTGTAGGTAACGGATATCGCTTGCGATATCCGCTTATTTGCCCCATGATACACAGTGTTAAATCACAACCTTATTCGCATGGCACGCATCCCTTCATTTTTAACTACGCGCCACTGGTCTATTTTACCGAGTGAACATAAAAATATAATAGCAAAGCAATTTCCAACGATGGATAGTATTTTCCATGTTGATGCTGAAATCATTTCTAAAAGCATCCAAAGTGAAATTTTTTCATACTCCATCGATAACAGGCACTTCTTCATCAAACGTTACTACCGTTCTTTAAGCTTTGCTAGTTGGTTTGGTTTTTCTCGCTTTCGCATCGAAACTAAAAATCAACTTTGGTTTAATCAGATGGGTTTATCATCTGCACCTGTCGTGGCTTTTGGTGAAGAACGCTTTTTATTTAAAACGTTACGTGGTGTTCTTATTACGGAAGCCATTCCTAATACCGTCGATTTAGCAGATATTGCAAAAAACCAACCTGAAAAATTTAGGAACAAGTATTGGGTAAACAGCTTATCTAAGCAGTTAGCCGATATACTGCGCTTATTTCATTCGCACCGCTTTTGCCATAACGATTTACACTGGCGCAATATACTCATACAAGAAAACCCTCAATCAAGCGTGGTACAAGCCTACTTGATAGATTGCCCTTTTGGTCGTCGTGTTATCTGGCCATTTCTAAACTATAAAAAGCTTAAAGACCTCGCTAATATTGATAAATTGGCACCGCAGCATTTATCTCGCACACAACGTTTAAGGTTTTTCCTTGCTTATCGTAACATCACAACCTTAGGTGCTGCTGATAAAAATGTGATTAAAAACATTCTCCAGCACAAAGCCAACCGTATTAAACGTAAAGCACGTGAGAACAAAAAAAAGTAGGCCTGCTAATTGACCAAACGTGCTACCACCGTACTTCATCACCGTCATCTCACTGTCATACTCCCTACATAAAGTTTCTTTAGACTCACTTTATTTATCACAAATCAGGGAGAAATAAATGAAGTTGAAAGCAATTGCTTTAAGCCTTGCACTTTCTTTTGCTAGTAGCGCTTATGCCAAACCGCCAAGCTATCAAGATTTTTCAATAGAAGTCATCGGTCAACACCAAACTGGTGTATTTGATGATGGTGCTGCTGAAATTGTTGCGCACGACGCAATCAATCAACGTATCTTCAAAGTGAATGCCAATGCTGCCACGGTAGAAGTACTTGATATCAGTAACCCAGCCTCTCCAACGCTCATTGACACGATTGATGCGACAGAGTTTGGTGCTAGTGCAAACAGCGTTGCTGTGCATAAAGGCTTAGTGGCTGTTGCCATTGAAGCAGAAAATAAACAAGAAAATGGACAAGTCGTTTTTTATGATGCAACGACTTTATCTGTTATCAATAATATTGAAGTAGGCGCATTACCAGACATGGTGAAATTCACACCTAATGGTAAATACCTTTTGGTAGCAAACGAAGGTGAGCCTAATGACGAATATACGATTGACCCAGAAGGATCAATCAGTATTGTTAACCTAAAACATGGTGCTGATCAGGCTACTGTCGCTACTGCTGACTTCGTTGGCTATAACAAGAAAATCGACAAATTGCGCGCTAAGGGTATTCGTATTTATGGCCCCAAAGCAACAGTTGCTCAAGACTTAGAGCCAGAATATATTACGGTTTCTAAAAACTCAAAATATGCATGGGTCAGCTTACAAGAAGCCAATGCTTTGGCTGTTGTAGACATCAAACGAGCTCATGTTATTAAACTTAAAGCATTAGGCACAAAAGACCATTCGTCCAATAACAATGCATTAGATGTCAGCAATAAAGATGATGCTGTGAATATTGCTAACTGGCCAGTGCATGGTATGTATATGCCAGATTCAATTGATAGTTATACGTATCGCGGACGTACTTATATTGTGACTGCTAACGAGGGAGACAGTCGTGACTACGGTGGCTATAGCGAAGAAAAGCGCGTAAAAGGTCTTGACCTTGATCCAAATGCATTCCCGAATGCAGCTGTGTTACAGCAAGATGAAAATTTAGGCCGCTTGAAAACAACAACCGCTAATGGCGATATTGATGGTGATGGTGATGTCGATAAAATTTACAGCTATGGTGCTCGCTCGTTTTCTATTTGGACACAAAACGCTAAGCTTGTTTTTGATTCTGGCGCTGATTTTGAGCGTATTACTGCAGAGGCTGATGCTGCTAACTTTAACAGTACGAATGATGAAAATGACTCATTTGATAATCGTTCTGATGATAAAGGGCCTGAACCAGAAGGTTTAGCTATTGGTAAAATCAAAGGCCATACCTACGCATTCATTGGCTTAGAACGTGTCGGTGGCATTATGGTTTATGACATCACAAACCCACGTAAAGCACATTTTGTTGATTATATTAACAATCGTAACTTTGATGTGGAAGCTAAGCTACCAGATGACTCTACTAATCCTGAAGTAGGAGATTTAGCACCAGAAGGCCTTGCATTTATTGCTTCGAAAAATAGTCCAAATGGCAAACCATTACTAGTTGTTGGTAATGAAGTGAGTGGGACTACAACGATTTATGAACTTAATGTAACTCGTAAAAAGCATTAATCACATTAACTTTGCATAAAAAAAGCGGCTATTAAGCCGCTTTTTTTATTAATGATTAAGTAACATTACTTAACTTTACGTAACTTTCTAATCGCTTGGATTTGTGCAGCTGCTTCCGCTAATTCCGCCTGCGCTTTTGCGTAATCCATATCAGCCGCTTTATTTTTCATGGCTTCTTCTGCCGCCTCTAAAGCTGCTTGTGCTTTTGCTTCATCTAAGTCACCGCCGCGTATTGCAGTATCCGCCAACACCGTCACCAAACCTGGCTGCACTTCTAAAATGCCACCAGAAATAAAGATAAGTGTTTCTTCGGCTGTATCAGACAGCTTAATACGCAAAGCACCTGGCTTAATGGTCGTTATCATTGGTGCGTGATGTGGATAAACACCCACTTCACCCGCTGACGCAGGAGCCGCGACAAACTCAGCATCACCTGAGAATATCTCTTCTTCTGCGCTTACTACGTCAACACGAACTGTATTTGCCATTATCTAACTCTCACAAACTTAGTTTAAAGTTTTGGCTTTTTCAACAGCCTCTTCGATACCACCGACCATATAGAAAGCTTGTTCTGGTAAGTGATCATACTCACCGTTCACAATCGCTTTAAAGCCTTTGATTGTTTCTTTCAGTGGTACATATTTACCAGGCGCGCCTGTAAACACTTCAGCAACGTGGAATGGCTGTGATAAGAAACGTTGAATCTTACGTGCACGGCCCACTGCTAATTTATCTTCAGGTGAAAGCTCATCCATACCCAAAATAGCAATAATATCGCGTAATTCTTTATAACGTTGCAATGTTGATTGAACGCCACGTGCCACTTCGTAATGCTCTTCACCGACCACTTGTGGATCTAATTGACGTGAAGATGAATCTAGTGGGTCAACCGCAGGGTAGATACCAAGAGAAGCAATATCACGTGAAAGCACAACTGTTGAATCCAAATGTTGGAACGTTGTTGCTGGTGATGGATCGGTCAAGTCATCCGCAGGTACGTATACCGCTTGGATAGAAGTAATAGAACCCGCTTTTGTTGACGTAATACGCTCTTGTAGACGACCCATTTCGTCTGCTAGTGTTGGTTGGTAACCCACAGCAGAAGGCATACGGCCTAGTAGCGCAGATACCTCAGTACCAGCCAATGTGTAACGGTAGATGTTATCCACGAAGAATAGAACATCACGACCTTCGTCACGGAATTTCTCAGCCATTGTTAGGCCAGAAAGCGCAACACGTAAACGGTTACCTGGTGGTTCATTCATTTGACCGAACACCATGGCTACTTTAGATTCTTTCATGTCATCAAGCTTAATCACGCCAGCTTCTGCCATTTCATGGTAGAAGTCATTACCTTCACGTGTACGCTCACCAACACCGGCGAACACTGATAAACCTGAGTGCTGCTTAGCAATATTGTTAATTAGCTCAAGCATGTTAACGGTTTTACCAACACCCGCACCACCGAACAAACCAACTTTACCGCCCTTAGCAAATGGGCAAACCAAGTCAATCACTTTAATCCCTGTTTCTAGCAAATCAACAGAAGGGGATAGCTCTTCAAAAGTAGGGGCTTTTTGGTGAATTGAACGACGCTCTTTAGAGTCGATTGGACCCACTTCATCAATTGGGCGACCCAACACATCCATAATACGACCTAGCGTACCAGTACCAACAGGCACCGTAATTTGATTACCTGTCGCTTTAAAAGCTGTACCACGTGCTAAACCATCAGATGAACCCATGGCAATCGTACGTACGATACCGTCACCTAATTGCTGCTGCACTTCTAATGTTAAGCCTTTTTCTGCTTGTGAAGCTTTGTCATCAATAATCAATGCATCAAATACTTTTGGCATTTGATCACGTGGGAACTCAACGTCCACAACCGCACCAATACATTGAACTACTTTTCCTACCACTGCTTGATTTGCTTTTGCCATCTTTTTTCCTAACTCAATTTAGTCAGATACTCTTTAATTTAAATAAATTTTAACCAGAGATTGCCGCTGCACCGCCGACAATTTCTGAAATCTCTTTTGTAATTGCTGCTTGACGCGCTTTGTTGTAAACCAGTTTCAAGTCTTCAATCACTGTCTTCGCATTATCAGATGCTGCCTTCATCGCTACCATTCGTGATGATTGCTCAGAAGCCATATTCTCTGCCACTGCGTTATAAATCAATGATTCGATATAACGTGTCATCAACTCATCAATCACTGGTTCTGGCTCTGGCTCATAGATATAAGCCCAGTTACCTTCAGGACTACCCATTTTGTCACCAGACAATGGTAACAACTGCTCGATGACTGGCTCTTGCTTCATGGTGTTAATGAATTTTGTATAACTGATAAATAGTTGATCTATTTCTCCAGCTTCAAACGCATCCAACATCACTTTGATTGAGCCAATTAAGGTTTCTAAATGTGGTACATCACCTAAGCCTGTTACGTTTGATGCGACATCTGCACCAACACGTGTCATAAAGCTCAAGCCTTTGTTACCAAAAGCACTCACTTTAATGTTTTTGCCTTCTGTTTCCCATTCTTTCATTTGGGTCACAGACATCCGCAACATATTGGTATTTAGACCACCACATAAACCTTTATCAGAGCTCACGACAATCAAACCAACATTTTTAACCACATCACGCTTAATTAAAAACGGATGCTTATATTCAGGTTGCGTATATGAAAGGTGAGCCGCGACATGACGAATTTTTTCTGCATATGGACGTGAAGCACGCATTCTATCCTGCGCTTTACGCATTTTAGATGCGGCAACCATTTCCATTGCCTTCGTGATCTTGCGGGTATTTTCTACCGACTTAATCTTGGTTCTAATCTCTTTACTACCAGCCATTGTCTATATCCTAAAGTCTTGTCCTAGTTTTCTTGAGATTAATAAGTGCTTGTTGATTTGAAATCTTTAATCGCGTCTTCAACCGCTTTTTCATCATCACCGCTGAGTGCTTTGTTTTTCTCAATCGCATTCATTAGTTTTTTGAATTTAGATTTCATATGACCGTGTAAGCCAGCTTCGAAAGCCAATACTTTGTCTGTTGGTACATCGTCAAAGTAGCCTTTATTCGCCGCAAACAATGTCACCGCCATGTTTGATACGCTTAGTGGTGAGTACTGTGCTTGTTTCATTAGCTCAGTAAACATACGACCACGATCAAGTTGTTGACGTGTTGCTTCATCCAAATCAGAAGCAAACTGCGCGAAAGCCGCTAGTTCACGGTATTGCGCAAGTGCTAAACGCACACCGCCACCTAATTTCTTAATGACTTTAGTTTGCGCTGCACCACCCACACGAGAAACTGAGATACCAGCATTAATCGCTGGACGAATACCCGCGTTAAATAGGTCAGTTTCCAAGAAGATTTGACCATCCGTAATTGAAATCACGTTAGTTGGTACGAATGCAGAAACGTCACCAGCAGCTGTTTCAATCACTGGCAGTGCTGTTAATGAACCTGTTTTGCCTTTCACTTTACCTTTAGTGAATTTCTCAACATACTCTTCGTTAACACGTGCTGAACGCTCTAGTAAACGTGAGTGAATGTAGAAAACATCACCTGGATAAGCTTCACGACCTGGTGGACGACGAAGCAATAGTGAAATTTGACGATAAGCAACCGCTTGCTTAGACAAATCATCGTAGACGATTAATGAATCTTCACCGCGATCGCGGAAGTATTCGCCCATGGTACAACCAGCATATGGTGCTAAGAATTGTAACGCTGCTGAATCAGAAGCTGTTGCAGCCACAACAATGGTGTATTCCATTGCGCCGTTTTCTTCTAATTTACGCACCACGTTAGCAATCGTTGAAGCTTTTTGACCAATCGCCACATAAACACAAGTCATGTTTTGGCCTTTTTGGTTAATAATCGCATCAACCGCTACTGCTGTTTTACCTGTTTGACGGTCACCAATAATCAACTCACGTTGACCACGGCCAACTGGCACCATAGAGTCAACTGATTTCAAACCAGTTTGTACTGGCTCTGACACAGATTGTCGATCAATCACACCAGGTGCAACTTTTTCAATTTTATCTGTTAGTTTTGATTTGATTGGGCCTTTACCATCAATTGGCTGACCTAAGGCATTGACCACACGGCCAACTAATTCAGGACCGACTGGCACTTCCAAAATACGACCTGTACATTTACAGGTGTCGCCTTCTGTAATGTGCTCGTAGTCACCTAACACCACCGCACCAACTGAATCGCGCTCAAGGTTAAGTGCTAGACCATATGTATTGCCTGGGAACTCAATCATTTCGCCAGACATGACATTTGAAAGGCCATGGATACGAACGATACCGTCAGTTACTGAAATCACAGTTCCTTGAGTACGCGCTTCATTGCTGACCTCAAAGTCTTCTAATCTGCTTTTAATCAGTTCACTGATTTCCGATGTAGATAATTGCATTACTAAACTCCTAAAGTTTTTTTCGCTTACTTACGCTGTTAGCGAATAAGCTAAATTTTGTAACTGACCTTTAACGGACGCATCAATCACTGAATCGCCCACAATAATTTTCATGCCGCCAATAATTTCTGGATCAACAACCACTTCTGCTGAAACCTTCTTACCGAACTTTGTTTCTAGCTTTTTGACGATGTCTTTTGTCACAGCAACAGTCGGTTTTGCTGCAGCAACGATTTGTGCTTCAATCGAACCTTCATCTTCTGCTTTCAACTCTTCGAAAGCACTGCTAATTGCTGGCAAAATAGATAAGCGCCCATACTCTACCAGGGTCTTAATAAGATTTTGTCCATGCTTATCTAGTTTTCTTCCGCAAATCTTCAAAAAAGCATCTTGCAATGCACTTTTATCCACCTTGGGGTCTTCTATATGTGCACTCAATTGTTCGTCGCTGCTAACAGCACTCGCTAATGCCAGCATGCCTGACCATTTAGCAAGCGCCTTTTTTTCTTTCGCAAACTTAAAAGCTGCTACAGCGTAAGGTCGAGCGATTGTTGAAATTTCAGCCATTACTTATAGCTCCGCCGCAAGTTTAGAAAGTATTGCTGTATGTGCTTTTGCGTCAATCTCTTTACGCAAGATTTTTTCAGCACCTGAAACCGCTAACACTGAGACTTGTGCACGTAAACCTTCTTTTGCACGGTTTACCTCTTGATCAATCTCAGATCGCGCACTTTCAATAATGCGGTCACCTTCAGTTTTTGCTGTATTCTTTGCTTCGTCAACAATTTCGCTTGCGCGTTTCTCAGCTTGGCTGATGATTTCGCTCGCTTTTTGCTTCGCTTCATTCAATGTCTCTTCAGACTTTTTAGACGCGTTTTCTAAAGCACTTTTACCTTCTTGCGCAGCTGCTAAGCCGTCTGCGATTTCTTTTTGGCGCGTTTCAATCGCTTTTAAAAGCGGCGGCCATACAAATTTGACGATAACAAAAATCAATATCGCAAACGTAAACGATTGTGCTATGAGCGATAAATTAAATTCCATGTTTGCTCCAAGTTTAAAACTTAATTATGTTGGGTTAATCCTGTGACTAACCCAAGTATTCTACAAACTTAAGCTAATGCGCCTAATAGTGGGTTTGCGAATGCGAATAGTAGTGCCACACCTACAGCAATAATAAATGACGCATCAATCAAACCTAATAGTAAGAATACTTTACCTTGTAGTTCAGGAATCATTTCTGGCTGACGAGCAGCACCGTCCAAGAAGCTAGAACACATGTTACCAATACCGATACAAGCGCCTGCAGCACCAATACCTACCATAAGACCAATGCCGATCGCTGTATATGCTTGAACCATTTCCATTTTATTACCCTCTCTTTAAATATTACTTAATTAAACTAAACTACTTCTAAAACGATTATTTAATGACTTTCGTGTGCCATCGCGATGTATACGATTGTCATCATCATAAAAATAAATGCTTGTAGCGGCACAACCAAAATATGGAAGATTGCCCAAATTGCCCCTAAAACAATTGAACCTAACACTCCTAAAATACCGGTCGCAGCTAATGCACCAATCAATAAGAAAATCACTTCACTAGCGTATAAGTTACCAAATAGACGCATCGAGTGTGAAAGTGGTTTTGAAATATATTCAATCATGTTGAATAGGAAGTTTGCTAATAGTAACAAAGGGCTTAATAGCAAGCCGATTACACCCGCAAAGCTTTTTGGTGTAAATAGCTTTGGCATACCAAATGGTGAACCAAAAATTTCATGCAACCACCCACCAACACCTTTAACCTTAATCGAGAAAAATATCATCATGACCCAAACGGACAAGGCTAACGCAAAGGTTGTGTTGACATCTGCCGTGGGAAGTGGTCTGAACGCAATATGATCATTGCCTGAAATGAGCTTTGCTAGCTCAGCAACACCATCAATAGGCACTAAATCCATAATATTCATCGCTAGCACCCATAAAAAAACCGTCAGCGCGGTTGGTGCAATAAACGCATGACGATCTCCGTGAAACATACCTTTTACTTGGTCATCCACAAACTCAAAAATAAGTTCAACAAAAGCTTGGGTTTTACTTGGCACACCTGGATGCGCTTTACGAGCCACCAGCCAAACAGCACCAGCAACCATTACACCCAACAGCACCGAAATGAGTACCATATCGAAGTGAATAACATTCCAGAAGGGGTGGTCTCCCTCGCCGACCGACTGCTTATTAAAATGAAGGTGGTGGTTGATATACTCAGTCGCCGTTACTTCACCAGCGTGTTCAGTTGTACTATTCGTCGCCATATTATGATTTATATCTTTAACTGTTTACTTCGTTTACTAATTGTTGCGCCGGAAATAATTGCCGCCGCGGCTAACCCTACAATTAATGCCAATGGCACTAACTTATTGTCTAAACCTTTGATCGCAATATATAAGAACAAAATGATTAAAAAAATCTTAATCAACTCTGCCTTTAACATACTACCTAACACTGATGCTGCATCTTTTCGCTTACTGACCGCCATTTTTGAAGCGATAAAAGCAGCCAGAACAACTGATAGTCCACCCGCAACTGCAGACAAGCTTGCATTTATTCCGGAGATTACGAAGGCAATAACCGCTACAGCCACTGTTGCCAGCAGTTGTGAACGTAACATCCCCCCGAAAGTGTTTTCTGCCGTTAAGCCTGTTTCTTTATCATTCATTTTTTAAATCCACTAAAAAACCAGCTAAATTTAAATTAGGCTCATAGCAAGTCCGCGATTTTGAATTATTCCGCTGCTTTAGTCAAGTACTAATACGGTATTGCTACTTAATAAATAAGCACTTAGCTCGTTAGGCGTTTAATTATGTCGTCCAGCTGATCTAAATTGCTGTAATTGATTTTCATCACACCCGCGCCAGAAGCCTTACTAGCAATGGTTACACTCGTGCCAAGCTTTTCACTTAATGTTTCTTGTAACGCTAATACATCACGGTTTTCTGACGTTTTCTGATTTTTTGGTTTTTCTGGCTGCGTGGCCTTTTTAACAAGCTTCTCAACCTCACGCACAGATAAATTTTCTTGCATGATCTGGTTAGCCAACATCACTTGTTGCGCCGCTTCTAAACCAATTAATGCACGCGCATGCCCCATATCAAGCTTATCGTTAATCAACATCCACTGCACACCATCGGCTAAAGAAAGCAAACGAAGCAAATTAGAAACCGCGACACGCGACCTGCCGACTGCATTAGCCGCTTTTTCATGGGTCATATCAAACTCATCAATGAGTCGCTTAATGCCCAGCGCCTCTTCTATCGGGTTTAAGTTTTCTCGCTGAATATTTTCAATCAACGCCATTTCTAATGCGGATTCATCTTCAATATCGCGAATCATCACTGGCACCTCATCTAGGCCAGCCATTTGACTCGCTCGCCAACGACGCTCACCAGCAATAATTTCATACTGGTCTTCATCAAGCTCTCTCACTAGAATCGGCTGCATAATGCCTTGCGCTTTAATCGAGTCGGCTAATGTTTGTAACGCCGCCTCGTCCATATGTGATCGCGGCTGATATTTGCCTGATTGCAACTGACCCACAGGCAACATCTGTAAGCCATCACCTTCCTCAACGACTGGTTCCTCACCACCTAAAAGCGCATCTAAACCACGTCCAAGTCCTTTTTGCTTTGCCATTACATTACCCTCATTAATCTAACTATTTGATTTATTTGAATTTTTATTCTTTTTGGCCTTTTTGTTCTTGATAATCTCTACCGCGAGATCCAAGTACGCGCGTGCGCCTTTTGATGTTTTGTCATAGCAAAGCGCAGGCAGACCATAGCTTGGCGCCTCTGCCAAACGCACATTTCGTGGAATCACCGTTTTATAAACTTTATCGCCAAAATGGCCTTCTAATTGTGCGGAAACCTGTTGTGCCAACGTATTTCGATTATCAAACATGGTTCTTAACAAACCTTCTATTTCCAACTTAGGGTTAAGGTGTGCACGCACCTTTTTAATCGTATTCACCAAATCAGACAAACCCTCTAGCGCATAATACTCACACTGCATCGGAATCATGACAGAGTCCGCTGCTGTTAATGCGTTGACGGTGACAAAGTTGAGGGCAGGGGGGCAGTCCAATAAAACATAGTCATAGTCGCTTACCGTTTCCAGCGCTTGCTTCAACCGGGTTTCCCGAGCGATTTCATTCACCAACTCAACTTCAGCACCCGCTAGCTCACGATTAGATGGTGCTACATCAAAACCACCTTTTTTACTCCGCACAATGACTTTACCCATGGTTTTTTTACCAATTAACACATGGTAGATACTGTTCTTTAAGGCTGCCTTATCAATACCGCTGCCCGTACTCGCATTGCCTTGCGGGTCTAGGTCTACTAACAACACTTTTTGGCCTCTTGCTGCCAAGCTTGCCGCCAGGTTGACTGAGGTCGTCGTTTTACCAACCCCACCTTTTTGATTTGTAATCGCTAATATTTTCATGACTTCATTCAGTGATTGCTAAAATTTTTCAATGACGGCCAAATGACGCTCCGCCTCTAAACCTGAAACCGTTAACGGGTAAACCGCCGATTGCTTCAAGCCCAAGTGCGCCAACTCTTCTTGAGGCGACACACCCTTCATGGCAAACCATTGGCCACCTTCCGCCAACAAGTGCTGAGTCAGCGCCATAAACACATCAACTTCAGAAAAGGCACGTGAGATAATCGCGTCATAAGCCTGCTCAGGCTCGAACCGCTCAACCCTCGCATGCACGACCGTTAAATTATCCAAACCAAGCTCGCCTTTCACTTGGCGCACAAAAATGGCTTTTTTCTGTACTGTATCAATAGTAGTTACCTGCAGCTCAGGTAAGCAAATTGCCAATACTACTCCCGGCAATCCGCCACCACTACCAACATCTAATAAGTTTTTACTGTTGATGTATGGCAATACACTCAAGCTATCCAACAAATGTAACGTTACCATATCCATGGGCTTACGCACCGCTGTCAGGTTATAAACCTTATTCCACTTTTCTAGCAAGGCCAGATAGCGCAACAACAGTGATTGCTTTTCCGCAGAAACAGGCAAACCCATCTCTGCAACACCTAATGCTAATTTTTCAGCAAGCGCGTTCATGCCACTTCTGAATTAGATTGGCCAAATGCTTTTTTATGCTTACGTTTAATATAAACCAACAAAATTGAAACCGTCGCTGGCGTAATACCAGATATGCGGCCTGCTTGACCAATCGTTTCTGGCTGATGCTCCGCCAATTTTTGGCGTGCCTCAATACTTAGCCCGTGTACTTTTTCATAATCTATATCACCAAGCTTGATGTTTTCGCTATTTTTCTGCTTAGCAATTTCTTCTTTCTGTCGGTCAATATACCCTTGATATTTCGCCGCAATCTCCACTTGCTCCAACACGTCTGAAGCCAGCTTTTCTTCGCATGGCACCAACGAAAGCAAGCCTTCATAACTCACCTCTGGGCGACGCAACAGTTCAAACAAACTATATTCATGTTCTAGCGCCTTACCCAAAACCTTTTCTTGTGTTTCACGTGAAACAGTGCTCGGCTGGACAAACGTTTTTTTCAAGCGCGCTTGCTCCCTCTCAACCGCATCTTGTTTACGGTTAAACACCTCCCAACGCGCATCATCAACCAAGCCTAGCTTGCGGCCGACTTCTGTTAAACGCATATCCGCATTATCTTCGCGCAGCTGTAAACGATATTCAGCACGACTGGTAAACATCCGGTAAGGCTCTGTCACACCTGTTGTGATTAAATCATCAACCAACACACCTAAGTAAGCTTCATCACGTGCTGGACACCAACTCTCTTTATCCTGCACATATAGCGCCGCATTTGCGCCAGCGAGCAAGCCTTGCGCTGCCGCTTCCTCATAACCCGTTGTGCCATTAATCTGACCTGCGAAAAACAAGCCTTGAACAGCTTTTGTTTCCAAAGAACTTTTCAACGCTCTTGGGTCATAGTAGTCATACTCAATTGCATAACCAGGGCGCAGGATGTGTGCATTTTCCAGACCCTTAATCGAACGAACCAAATCCAACTGCACATCAAATGGCAAGCTTGTGGAAATGCCGTTTGGATACACTTCATGTGTGTCCAAACCCTCCGGCTCCAAAAATATTTGATGGGAATCTTTATCTGCAAAGCGGTGAATCTTATCTTCAATACTTGGACAATAACGAGGGCCAACACCTTCAATCTTCCCCGTATACATCGGCGACCGATCTAAACCCTGTCGAATCACCTCATGCGTCGCTTCATTGGTATGTGTAATCCAACAAGATAACTGCTGTGGATGCTGAGAGACATCTCCCAGAAAAGAAAATACGGGCAAAGGTATGTCACCTGGCTGCTCAGTCATCACTGTATAATCGATGGTGCGGCCATCTATGCGTGGTGGCGTGCCTGTTTTCAAGCGCGCTACTGGCAAGCCAATATCTCGCAAGCGGGCTGCCAATGAAAGGGCAGGGGGATCACCAGCACGGCCAGCACTATAGTTCTGCATGCCGACATGAATCAAGCCACCCAAGAATGTTCCTGCCGTGACAACAACTGACCTAGCGGCAAATCGCAAACCAATTTGGGTGACCACGCCCGCCGCTTTGTCGCCTTCCAAGATAATGTCATCTACCGCCTGTTGAAACAACCAAAGGTTTGGCTGGTTTTCTAAGCGCCGACGAATAGCAGCTTTGTACAATACTCGATCAGCCTGTGCACGTGTCGCACGCACTGCTGGGCCTTTACTTGCATTCAAGGTGCGAAACTGTATACCGCCTTCATCAGCAGCCATCGCCATCGCACCACCTAGCGCATCTACCTCTTTGACTAAATGGCCCTTACCAATGCCGCCAATAGAAGGGTTACAGGACATCTGCCCCAATGTTTCTATATTGTGCGATAGGAGCAATGTTTTTTGCCCCATGCGCGCAGCAGCCAGAGCAGCCTCAGTGCCTGCATGACCACCGCCCACTACAATCACATCAAATTTGTCTGGAAACTGCATGAATATCGCAACACTCAAAAGAAACAAAGGTGGAATTTTAACGTAAAAGTGGTCCCAACGTCATTTTTATCTACATTGTTTCACGTGAAACACTCGATACTGTTGTTGCTATTTTGCAGAATATTAGCGTTTTATTTACCTAACACGGCCCCATCGCATTTTGACTGGTTGTTTCACGTGAAACATCTGGTATACAATAGGAAAAAGGCTAATAAAAACATCATGTTCTGTATCAAAGTTAATAACTTCATGATAATGTTAGGCGTAAAGCTTAAATTCTTTTAAGCTCCTTGTGTAAAACATTAAAGACTCTATGGACGCAAACGCTATTTATGCAAAAACAACCCGAGGTAAAAGGGCGCTTGTTAAAAAGCTACCCAAAACCGCTGGTTTCGTCCTGCCCGAAATAGATGGGAACACATCATTAGGCACTATTCTCTCTCGCCTAGACAGACTAGAAACGGTAGATTTAGATGAGGCTGTTAATTGGCTAATAGAGGGCGGGTTTATCAAGCCTGTCGTACAAGACCCATTTTCTGATTCAGCATGGGATGTAGCTTTATCCCATAACGCGGTAGAGGTTGACGAGATTGGCTTGGACCAATTCACTGTCACAGACAAAACCGCACGAGCAAAAAAACAAGAAAAACCGCTTAGCAATGAAGAGCAAGAAAAGCTAAAGGCACTTGAACAAGCTGATGCTGAAGCGCGTGAGCGCGCTGAGGCTGCACTAAAGGCCAAGCTTGAGGCTGAAAACCCGAACCAAGCTGAAGAACAACGAGTAGTTAGTGAAAAAGCCGCCGCTGAAAAACGCAAAGAGGAAGAGAGGGCTAAGGAAAAAGAAGAGGCTGAACAACGCGCCAAAGAGAAAGAGGAAGTTGAAGAAAGAGCTAGGCTTGAAGCAGAGGAAAAAGCAAAAGAAGAAGCTCGCAAATTAGCAGAGGCGGAAGAAAAAGCACAGGCTGAGGCAGAAGAAAATGCTAGAAAAGAAGCTGCTGCAAAATTAAGAGCAGAAGAAAAAGCGGCTGAAGAACAACGAGAAGCGGAGGAAAAAGCCGCCGCTGAGAAAAGAAAAGAGGAAGAGAAAGCCAGGAAAAAAGAAGAGGCTGAACAACGCGCTAAAGAAAAAGAGGAAGCCAAAGAGAAGGCTAGGCTTGAGGCTGCCGTGAAGAAAGAAGAAAAGGCTAGGCTGCGCGCTGATAAAAAAGCGGAAGCTGAGCAGAGAAAAGCTGAAAAAGCGGAAGCGAAAGCAATCGCCAAAGAAGAGGCTGCGGCCAAGAAGGCCGAAAGAAAGGCAGAAGCAGAAAAAAGGGCACAAGAAAGAAGGCTAGCAAAAGAACAAGCTAAACAAGATAAAGCAGAAGAAGACCTGTTTACAATAGATGAGGTAGAACAATATTTATCCGGTACGAAAGAGGAAGAGACCGCTAAGAAAAAGAGTGTGGTGCTACCCGTTAAGGCTTGGCTAACCTCTTTTGTTAAAAACATTAAACCATTGTCTATCTATGCAATTGCTGTGTTGTTTCTGCTAATTTTCGCAGCGCAATTTATTAACTTCCATATTTGGACGAATGCTATTGAAAAAATAGCCGAGCAACATATTCAAGATGATGTGAACATTAAGTCTGTACGCATCTCGTATTTTCCAAAACCACATTTATTATTGGAAGATTTAACCATCGCCAACTCCAGCTCTATTACGGCAAAAAAAATAGATGTATATCCTGACCTATTAAATTTAAAAGAGAAGTTGTTCGGTGGCTCAAAAGCCCCTTATGAAATAAAATCCATTGAAATTGACGGTTTTGAACTAGCGCAAAAAGACCTGCATCGTATCGCCTCTTGGCAAGGTGCCTCCTCAAGAGACCAACAGCTGAAACTTGGTCGCATTGTACTTAGTAACATGGCCATTCAACTTAACCGTATAGAGCTACCAAACATCAATGGCAACATTCTATTGAACGAGGTCGGGCGATTAAAGAGCGCTGAATTTTTTACAGAAGCCAACAACCTTACTGCTAAAGTCAAACAGATAGAGCAGCGTTATATCATTGATATTGATGCCTTCCGATGGCGCTCACCTATCGCACCATACCCCATTTTCTCCGAGCTAAAGGCGAGTGCTACCGTTAAAGATAATCAGTTGGTTTTTTCTAATATATCCGGCATTTTGTATAACGGTCAGTTAGCGGCTAGCCTAAATATGGACCTTGCCTCAGACACGTTAGCGACTAAAGGCAAGTTTGAGTTAAACGACTTCTTTATTGCCGATATGGCTGAAGAACTGAAGGTTAACAATGTGGTTGAAGGCAAACTGAGCAGTAAAGGCGCATTTTCATTTAATGTTTACAAGCCGACTAACCACTTTGTGAACGGTACGCTTGCATCTACATTTAGTATTAAAAACGGCTATTTAAAAACCGTAGATTTAACAGAGGCAATGCGTAGTGGGAACCTGAGTGGCCATACTAAATTTACAACACTTACTGGACATGCTGCGCTTGCCAATAAGCAATACCGCTTTACCAAGTTACTCTTGCGAGAGAACCAGCTTAGTGCACGCGGTTACCTCACCCTTGCTGATGATCACCGCGTTTCTGGAGTCATTAACTCTTCTATCGCGGTTAATAGGAGCCCTATTAATGCGCGCCTCGCAATTGGTGGCCCCCTGCACAGCTTAAAATTACGAAAGTAATTTAATCAAATTTAACAAAAAATAAACCCGAATAGATTGACGGATATATCTGTTCACGCCTATAGTGATATCAGCGGCTAGATGCACACCACCGCATGACTACTAGGCACCAAAAATCAACGATGCAAAATAGATTGATGCTACATGTTATAGAAACAATTTAAACCAACTTGACAATAAATTAGGAGAAGATAATGGCTGATATTAGCGAACATAAGGAAAACTTAGCGAAATATACACCTGGTATTAATGACGCTGCCTTGGAAAAAATGGCAAAAACCTATGCTTTAGTTATGTCTAACAGAGATGCAAAAAACGTATCATGCGGCGACCCAGCAGAAAAAGAAACCGTACGTGAAAACTTCTTGAAAAAGAAATTGGGTTTAAGTGATTCAGACAGTGACTTAGACGCAGCCATTGAAGATGTTTGCGTAACAATGAAAGAAGATCGCATGAAAAACCGCTTAGTGTTTTACTACTTGCTAGCAGATAAATATAACAAGCTAGGTGTTTTTGCTTAAAAATAAGCAGGTGAATACAAAAGAAGGCCCCTTGTCAGACAAGGGGCTTTTTTATTTACCGATACAAAACTTACTGAAGATTTCCCCAAGTAAATCATCAGGCGTAAATTCACCCGTTATTCGACTCAACGCCTCTTGCGATAAACGCAACTCTTCCGCAACCAGTTCTGCTGAGTTAATTTGTGCGCTAGCACTCTTCAAATGGCTCTCAACTTCGTTTAACGCATCTAAGTGTCTAGCCCTTGCCATGAAAACACCTTCCACATTTTGCTGATAGCCTACTAACGTTAATAAATGCTCTTTGAGCTGCGATAAACCTTGACTCGTTTTTGCAGACAAGTAGATATGTACCTCACCATCTTTTTCTACTATTTTTTCCGCTTCGTTGGTGACATCAATTTTATTGTGTACCCAAATTTTGGCGATTTCGTTCGGCAGTGTGTCTATAATCGACTTTTCCTGATCACCGATACCGTGGGCTGCGTCAACTAATAATAATGCGATATGGGCCGATTCTGTGGCTTGAAATGTTCGCGCAATGCCGATTTTTTCTACTTCATCATCTGTTTCGCGCAGGCCCGCAGTATCCACAACATGTAAAGGCACGCCGTTAATTTGGATCGCACTTTTAATTGCATCTCGCGTCGTGCCGGCAATCGGGGTAACGATTGCAACTTCTTCACCAGAGAGTGCATTGAGCAAACTTGACTTACCAACATTAGGCTGACCAACCAACACCACATTAATACCATCTCTTAACAATACCCCTTGTTTGGCTTTATTAAAAATTGCAGCTAATGCCTGTTGGTTACGTTCTATTTTTTCTGCGACACGCCCCTGCGTAATAAAATCAATTTCTTCCTCTGGAAAATCGAGACAAGCTTCAACATACATTCTCAACTCAACCAACTGGCTGAGTAATGCATGAATCGTTTGTGAAAATTCACCTGATAATGAACGAACTGCACTTTTTGCTGCATCTACTGTTGCTGCATTAATCACATCAGCAACGGCTTCTGCTTGCGCTAAGTCTAA
Source organism: Methylophilaceae bacterium (assembly GCA_006844635.1). GTDB lineage: Bacteria > Pseudomonadota > Gammaproteobacteria > Burkholderiales > Methylophilaceae. The sequence continues at coordinate 34,209 of SPJO01000125.1, forward strand.
TTTGTCATTGAAGTAAGCCCGTTTAGTAAATTCGCCAGGTAATGCCTGACGTGCTCCTAAACTAATACAGCGTGCCAGTAAAATTTGCATTAAGGCGGTGCCACCATGGCCTTGCAACTCTAATACGTCTTCACCTGTATAAGAGTGTGGTCCCTGATAATAAATCGCAATGCCGCGATCAATTAAGTCACCGTTAGCTTGTTTAAAGTCTAGATAAGCAGCATATCGAGGAGAGGGGCAGTTACCCAAAATATGGGTAGCAATGGTCTGGCTTAGAGGCCCAGATACCCGTACAACACCAATGCCGCCGGCACCACTGGCTGTGGCGATAGCGGCAATTGTTTCCGTTATTTTAGCGTTTTCCACTGCCTTTTTTAGCCAGTGTTTCTGCGTGTATTTTCTTATTGATAAACCACTGCTGTGCAATCGACAAGATATTGTTCACCAACCAATACAGTACCAAACCTGCTGGGAAGAAGAAGAAGAAAATACTAAATACAATCGGCATGATCTTCATGATTTTTGCTTGAATTGGATCTGTCGGCGCTGGATTCAAGTACGTTTGGAAAATCATTGTTGCACCCATCAAAATAGGCAGAATGTAGTATGGATCTTTTGCTGATAAATCTTGAATCCAGCCAAAGAAAGGAGCATGACGCAGCTCTACTGACCCTAACAGAACCCAATAAAGTGCAATGAAAACAGGTATTTGTACCAAAATTGGTAAACAGCCACTGAGTGGATTAATTTTTTCTGTTTTATACAACTCCATCATAGCTTGCTGCATTTTTTGCTTGTCATCGCCAAACTTTTCTTTCATGCTTTGCATGCGTGGAGCTAACTCTCGCATATGCGCCATACTGCGATAACTGGTTGCAGACAACTTGAAAAATGCGGCTTTAATCAAGATGGTTAGCATAATTATTGCCACACCCCAATTACCAATAAAGCCATGTATTTTTGATAACAACCAGAACAACGGTTTAGCAATAACGGTTAACCAGCCATAATCAACCGCATACTCTAAGCCTGTTGCCGCAGCTTCTAAGTCTGATGCTGTTTGTGGACCAGAGAACAACTCTGCTTTCACGTTAGCACTTGCGCCTGCAGCAATTTTACCGACGGGGTTAACCACGCCAACCGCATACAT
>SPJO01000136.1 GCA_006844635.1 Methylophilaceae bacterium
ACAAACTTTAACGACTGTCAGTATTAAATAACTGACTGCCCTATTAGTAAGTACGGCCAGTGATATCAATATCGCTGGCCGTATGTATTTTTAACGTAAGATAGATACAATAACGACATACGAGAAGAGAACACACCATCATGAATGAAAACCTAATTCGCCAAGCGGCTATGTTGCTCAATGATATGCTGAAGTTTGAGCGCCCAGCCGATGCAGAAATGAGTGCGTTCTTTCGTAATAATCGCAACCTTGGTAATAAAGAGCGCGCGCTGATTGCTGAGTGTGTCTATGGTGTGATTCGTCGTTTACGCTATTTAAGTACAGTGACAGCGAATGAAGAGGATGACCCAGACGATGCACGTAAACTCATTCTTGCGTGGATGCTACGCGTGCAAGGGCGTAGCCTGCGTGATTTAGGCGATATGTTGTCAGAGCAACAAAAAGAGTGGGCCGTTGCGATTAAAGCGAAAAAAACGGATGACTTACCACTCGCGGTGCAAGCCGATGTACGTGACTGGCTGTGGGAAAAATTAGTTGATCAGTATGGCGAAAAAGAAGCGTTGACCATTTGTCGTAGTCTTTTAGAACAAGCCACCTTAGATTTACGCGTGAATACGATTAAAGGCACACGCGATGAAGTGCTGGAGAAAATGCTTGCTGAGAATATCCATAATGAGAACTTGATGGCAGCGATGCCAATTTCACCTATTGGTATTCGCATGCCAAACCGTTTGGGTATTAACCGACATGTCTTGTTTACTGAAGGTAAGATTGAAGTGCAAGATGAAGGCAGTCAGGTGCTGAGCTTCCTCGTTGCGCCAAAACGCGGTCAGATGGTGGCAGATTTATGCGCAGGTGCGGGCGGTAAAACCTTGGCGTTGGGTGCGCTGATGCGGAACACTGGTCGTTTATATGCGTTTGATGTGAATGAGCGGCGTTTAAATAATTTAAGCAAGCGTTTAAAGCGCTCAGGTTTATCCAACCTGAATGCTCAAAAAATTAATAATGAAAATGATTTAAAACTCAAACGCTTAAATGGCAAGTTTGATCGGGTATTGGTTGATGCGCCTTGCAGTAGTTTAGGGACGGTTCGCCGCAATCCCGATTTGAAATGGCGGCAGACACAAGAAGATGTCAGCGCAGTCAATGTGTTGCAAAAGAATATTTTGGCGCGCGCGGCGAAGTTGGTTAAAACCGGTGGTCGTGTGGTTTATGCAACATGTAGTTTATTACGAGAAGAAAATGAAGATGTTGCTGAAGACTTCTTAAGTCAGCACCCAGAATTCACATTGGTGCCAGCCAATGAAATACTGGCGCAGCAGCAAATAAAGTTAGATACTGGAAAATATTTGAATTTATTACCGCATATCCATGGCACGGATGGCTTTTTCGCGGCGGTCTTTGAGAAAAAATAAGATGGCATTAGATCTTTCCAATACATTAGTGGTCGGTATCTCTGCAACAGCACTGTTCGATTTAGGCGAGGCAGATAAGTTGTTTCGTGAACAGTTGAAAATCGATGTAGAGAAAGCAGTTGTGCAGTATCGGCAATATATGCAGGAGCGAGAAAATGAGCCATTAGATGAAGGCACGGGTATGCCTTTGGTCAAAGCTTTGCTTGAGCTTAACCAATATCAAGGTGATGACAAAAAAGCAGCGCCATTAGTCGAAGTGGTGGTGATGTCTAGGAATAGCCCTGAAACTGGGGTGCGTGTCTTTAACAACATCCGCAAATTGGATTTAAAAATAAGCCGTCATGCGTTTACTGGCGGTGAGTCAGTCATTGATTATATTGAAGCCTTTGATGTCGACTTGTTTTTAACCACCAATTTGGATGATGCGCAAAAAGTGAGTGATGCGGGCAAGTGTGCAGTTGCATTGCTCAAAGAACCACCCAAAGATATTACTGAGCTGCCTAGTGATCAAGTGCGCATTGCCTTTGATGGGGATGCGGTGCTGTTTGATGAAAGCAGTGAGCTGGTTTACAAGTCGCAAGGTTTGGATGAATTTCAGCAGAACGAAGACCAGCAGCAAGATGTGCCGATGTTAGAGGGGCCTTACGCAACGTTTCTACGTAAGCTAGCGAAGCTGCAAAGCCGTTTACCATTTGGGGTAGAAATGTCGCCTGTCCGGTTAGCCATTGTCACAGCACGCAGCGCGCCGGCTGAAATGCGCGTGATTAATACCTTACGTTCATGGGGCGTACACGTGAATGAAGTGTTCTTTCTTGGTGGGCTCAGTAAAGCAGGTATCCTCAAGGCTTTTAAGCCACATATTTTCTTTGATGATCAAGATCTGCATCTTGATCATGCTTCGGAAGTGGTGCCCGCTGGTAAAGTACCCTACAAAAGTGATTCTCCACTGAATAAAATAAAATCTGTAAAATAGCTTCATCTATTCAACCTTAAGAAAGTCATTGATGAAACGACCTAGCCTAAATGTACAAATCTTAATTGGCGCAGCTTTCGGTATTTTGGCTGGCTTATTTTTCCAGAACGCAGGTACGGATAGCGATTTTGCCTCTGGCACACTATATACAGCAGGTTTGATTGGTACACTGTTTATCGACTTACTTAAAATGATTTTAATTCCCTTGGTATTTGCCAGTATCGTTGTGGGAATTGCCAATCTGCGTCAGCACAGCCAGATGCATAAAGTCTGGGTTAACACGTTAATCTTCTTTACCTTGACCATGGGTATTGCCATGATTGTTGGCATGGCTGCTAGCTTGTATTTTAAGCCTGGTGTCGGCATGGAAGTCCCAATGTTTCACGATGCGATGCAAAATATCCTAGCCAAGCAAATGCCACTACCGGAGTTCTTTGCTAACTTTTTACATAACTTATTTATGAACCCATTCAAAGCGTTGGCGGAAGGTAAAGTACTGGCCGTGGTTATCTTTGCGCTGTTTATGGGGATTGCGCTGGTGATGGGTGGTGATCGCTATAAAAACATCTTAGTGTTATTTGAAGAAGTCTTAGAAATTACCATGCGGATTGTGAATTGGGTCATGGTGTTGGCGCCATACGGTGTGGCAGCCTTATTGTTAAAACTCATTGCGACACAAGATGTTGCGATGCTCGGGACATTGGCGCAGTTTGTGGGCGTGGTGGCAGGCACATTATTGTTCCATGGGATTGTTGTGTTACCACTGATTCTATTCCTGTTTACAGGTAAGTCACCAGTGTGGTTTTGGACGGGCGCGCGACCAGCGCTGATTACCGCATTTGCCACCAGCTCTAGCTCTGCGACCTTGCCGATTACCATGCGCTGTGCCACACAGAATTTAGGCGTGAAGTCTGAAATTGGTGGGTTTGTGATTCCGCTAGGCGCGACGCTTAATATGGACGGTACCGCATTATATGAGGCGGCAGCGGCACTGTTTATTGCTAACCTTGTTGGGGTTGAACTGAGTTTCGTGCAGCAAATGATCGTATTCTTTACGGCTATGTTGGCATCTGTTGGTGCACCAGGTATCCCAAGTGCAGGCATGGTGACAATGGTGTTGGTATTACAATCCGTTGGTTTGCCAGCAGAGGCGATTGCCATTCTACTGCCTGTTGATCGCATGCTCGATACTTTACGCACCACCGTGAATGTTGAAGGTGATATGACCGCTAGCTTAGTGGTACAGAAGCTCGTGAAATAGATGCTACATTTTTACAAAGCCGAATTAACGGATGCAGCAGCCGTCGCTGCTTTAATTAATCACTGTTTTCGTGGAGAGGCTAGCCGTAAAGGTTGGACGACGGAAGCTGATATTTTGGATGGCAAGCGCACGACAACCAGCGAGGTTGCCAGCATCATTCGCCGCGGAGATGCGTTCGTGCTGATGGGTGTGCTCAATGATGAAATCGTCGCAGCAGCATGCTGTGAGCAGCAAAGAATTGCGGGTAAACAAACCGCACATTTTGGCAAAATATCCGTGAAGCCTACATTGCAAAATAAAGGTTATGGCAAAGACCTCATTCATGCGGCAGAAGCCATGACTAAGCGCGAGTGGCGCGTGCTAGGTTTTCATATGTCAGTTATTTCTTTGCGAACGGAACTGATTGAATTCTATGAGCGGCTTGGCTATGAACGCACGGGTGAATTTGGTGAGTTCCCGATCAATCCTGAATTATGGCAACCAAAAGTAGATGGCCTCAATCTGCAATACCTAGTGAAGTTAGTTGATGGCGTCACATAATGTTCACTTGACCGCTCGTATGCTTGCGCGTAAAGTGTGCGCCCTTATGACGAACTTTAATCAAACATTCATGATTTCAACTAAAGCGGTCTGGCTGCGTGCCACCATCTGCTGCGGTTGCTGTTTGTCATAAATCATTGCAACCGCGGGCTCTCCGCGGTTGATCTAAAAAAGTATCATCTCTGTTGAGCCCCAACTAAAGGGCTTTAAAATGGAAAATCCAACACATTCAAAACAAACATTTGCTGGCATCTTAATGGTGCTTGTGGCCTCGATTGCCTTTTCATCGAAAGCAATCATGGTCAAACTCGCTTATGCCTATCCAGTCAATGCAGCGACATTGATTGCCTTGCGTATGTTGTTTTCTGTGCCATTTTTTCTCGGCCTTATTTTTTGGATTAAGCATTCAAAAAGGAGCTTTAAGCTCAGCTATCAAGATATTGCACTCATGATATTTATTGGTGTGGTGACAGGTTATGGGTCAATGTGGCTGAATTTTGCTGGCTTAACTTATGTGACAGCGGGCTTGGAAAGGGTGATTTTGTTTTTATATCCGACCATCGTTATCCTACTAAATGCTGCGATGCACAAACATAAAATTACTAAGCACGAGCTTGTTGCTTTAGTGTTAAGTTATGTTGGCGTATTCTTGGTCGTTGGGCATGATTTATCCATGCCAACAGCAACGTCGAATACTTTATTAGGCGCTGGATTAGTATTAGGTAGTGCGATTACCTATGCTTTATATTTAGTACTGAGTGGCCGCATTATTCCACGGATTGGTGCGACATTATTTACGGCGTATACCATGATTGTGATTAGCGTCGCGAGCGCCGTTCACTTTGTGTTAACGGAAGATGTGCAGCTTGTCATGCATTTGCCACAGCAGGTGTATGTGATTAGTGTGATGATTGCATTGATTGCAACCGTGCTGCCCTCAATCATGTTGAATATGGGTATTCATCGACTTGGGAGTAATAAAGTGTCGCTCGTCAGTTCAGTCGGACCAGTATCAACCATCTTTTTGGCGTGGTTGGTGTTGGGTGAGCCTGTCACGTTGTTACAGACGCTTGGGACGGCCTTGGTATTGTTGGGGGTGCTAACGATTAGTTTAGCCAAGCATTAAACTATGCTTGCTTGGAGAAGCGTTCCGCTCTAATCGCCTGGAGTTTGTCTAAGCCATGCATCAATAATGAGTATGCGGCTGGGATCACAACCAATGTGAGCAAGGTGGATGAAACCATGCCGCCAATAATCGCGATGGATAAGGGTTTGTTGGTTTCATTGCCAGCCCCGAGCCCCATCGCAGCGGGTGTGAGTGCTAGGATGACGGTGAGTGATGTCATGAGCACGGGACGCAACCTGACTGGGCAAGCTTCGCTTAATGCTTCGGTAATACTAGCGCCTTGGCTGCGGAGCTGGTTGGTTAAATCAATTAATAGAATGGAATTTTTTGCCACCAAACCAATCAGCAGCACCAAGCCAATCATGGAGTAAATGTTTAATGTTTGTCCCGTAATCCATAATGCCACTAGGCCACCAATAATGGCTAATGGCTGGGCCAGCATAATCACAAACGGCTGAGTAAATGAGTTGAATTGACTAGCCAGCACCATATAAAGCAGGATGGAAGCGAGTGCAAAAACAAATGCCATATTACTGATTGTTTTTTGCATTTCTTCAGCTTGGCCTGAGAAGCGCAAGGTGTATTCTGGCGGGATCATTTTAGCGGCAGTTGCTTCGACCAGCGCTGATGCCTCACTTAAAGCCACCGTCGGGTTGGAATAGAAGTTGACCGCATACTGCAAATCGTAACGGCCGATGACTGCAGGCCCTAGCGACGACTTAAATGAAGCTACGGCATCTAGGCGAATCAATTCACCTTGGTTATTACGTAAGTAAATTTTACTTAAGTCTTTCACCTGTTTAATGGTGCTTTCTGCTGCTTTAATACGAACATCGTAGCGTTCACCATCGCTAATGGCATCATTGTAAGAAGCAACATTTACGCCAGCAGAATACACGCTAATGGCTGTCGCAATGTCATTTGCATTTAAGCCGAGGGTTGCCGCGAGTGTTCGGTCAACATCAATCTCGAGTTGTGGTAAGTTTAATTGCACATCGGTATCGACTTTTCCAACCTCAGGGAATGTATTGAGTTTATCTTTGAATGCTTGTGAAAGCTTGCCGATTTCCTCTAAATTGTTCCCGGATAATAAGAATTGTAATTTCTCGGAACGTTGGCCACGTGCAATAGAAGGCGGTGATGCATTGGCTTTAATGCCTGGAATGCGGTCAATATCTTGCTGAACAATTTTAATAAAGTCTTGTTGACTAATATCGCGTTCATTTCTCGGTTTTAAGCGCACGTTCACGCTGGCTTGGTTTGTCTGGCCACGAGAGCCAGTGCCAATAGAAGCGTAGTAGCTGGCAACGACATCAGGATGTTTTTTTAAAATAGCCTCAATTTTTAACAGCTTGCCATCGGTATAGTCTAGGCTGGCACCCAATGGTGTTTTAGCCCGAATCCTAAAGTAACTTTC
>SPJO01000138.1 GCA_006844635.1 Methylophilaceae bacterium
GGAAACGCATGTTGTGCAATAATTGGTGGGAGCCCTGTGTGCATGCCTCGCCCACCATCCAAGACCACTCCGCCACTAGCAAAAGTACCGATACCAATACCAGAACGTTTACCACGATTGGTGATTTCCGCAATTTCAGACAAACTTAAATTCAAACCAAACAGTTGATTGATCCCTTGACCAATCGCCAGCGCCATCTGCGTGCCAGAACCTAAACCAAAGTGCCTTGGTATCTCCCTATGCACAAGTACACTCACTTCTTGATCAATGCCCGCATGCTGGAGAATCGCTTGTTTACTTTTGGTCACATAGGCTTTCTCCGCCTGCTCAAATACATCATGACCTCGTGCAAGCTCGATATACGTGTCAGGGGCATTCAGCCCTAAGCCCAAGCTACCAAACTTTCTACCGTTAGTGCCATTCAGATCGAGAAAACCCATATGCAACCGCGCATAAGTATTAACGAAAGTATGGGGAGAAGTGCTAGAAGACTTTGTCGACATAAATTGAAATCGTAATCTTTTTAGTTTAATCACACATTATAAAGGTTTGTATTTAGCCATAAAAGGCTAACGTTCTTAGCGTGACACACATAATCTAATTTGGCATAATACATAGACACATAATATAACTAGAAATAATTCAACCCTCATATCAAGCAACATTTCATGAGTTAAAACTGTAAAGGTGTTCTGTATGTCTAACTACGTCATTCCATTCGAAAATCTCCGCAATACTGATGTGCCATCTGTTGGTGGGAAAAATGCATCTTTAGGCGAAATGATCTCTCAACTAAAAGCAAAGGGTGTGCGCGTACCGACAGGTTTTGCAACAACAGCGGATGCTTATCGAGAGTTTCTGTCGCAGAGTGGCTTAGACAAAAAAATTAATGCTGAATTGGATGCGTTAAATGTTGATGACACACAAGCATTAGCCGTATGTGGTGAAAAAATTCGTAATTGGATTATGGAAGCTGAGTTTCCAAAAGCATTAAACGATGCCATTGCAGTGAACTATGAAACACTGATAAAAAACTCAGCAGAAGGCACCACTTTCGCTGTACGCTCTTCTGCTACCGCGGAAGACTTACCAGATGCTTCTTTTGCTGGGCAACAAGAAAGCTTCTTGAATATTCACGGCATCGATAACATCAACCATGCTATTAAAGAGGTGTTCGCCTCTTTATATAATGACCGTGCAATTTCGTATCGTGTCCATAAAGGCTTTGTCCATGCAGACGTTGCATTATCTGCAGGTGTGCAGCAAATGGTCCGTTCTGATATCGGCTGTGCAGGTGTGATGTTCTCAATTGACACTGAGTCAGGCTTTAAAGATGTTGTCTTTATTACATCATCTTATGGTTTAGGTGAAACCGTTGTTCAAGGTGCTGTTAACCCTGACGAGTTCTATGTACATAAACCACTATTAGCTGATGGAAAGCCAGCGATTGTACGCCGTACGATTGGCTCAAAACTCATTAAAATGGTTTTTTCTGATGCAACACAAGCCAATAAATCAACAGATACAGTTGAAGTTGACCCTAAAGAGGCAAACGTATACTCACTAAGTGACGAAGATATTTTAGAGCTCGCAACATATGCCATGACAATTGAAGAACACTATGGCTGCCCAATGGATATTGAGTGGGGTAAAAATGGCTTAGATAATAAGTTATACATCCTGCAAGCGCGCCCTGAGACCGTTAAATCACAAGAAGCCAATGCCAATGTCACCGAAACATATGCATTGGAGAAACACGACAGCAAACCGCTCGTCGTTGGTAGAGCTGTTACACAAAAAGTTGGTGTTGGCCCTGTCCGCGTTGTACTTGACCCAGCAGAAATGCATGAGGTACAACCTGGAGATGTGCTGGTAGCCGACATGACTGACCCAAACTGGGAGCCAGTCATGAAGCGTGCTAGCGCCTTAGTCACCAACCGTGGTGGCCGTACCTGTCACGCCGCGATTATTGCACGTGAACTAGGTATCCCTGCCATTGTGGGTTCTGTGAACGCAACTGACTTACTGCGTGAAGGTGAAACAGTCACAGTCTCATGTGCAGAAGGTGAATCAGGTTTTGTCTACCATGGTGCACTACCATTTAATGTTTCTACACAAGAAAACGAAGCGTTATCTAAACCACCTTGCAAAATCATGATGAATGTCGGTAATCCAGATATGGCATTTAGCTTTGCACAAATACCAAACGATGGCGTTGGTCTAGCCCGCTTAGAGTTTGTTATTAATAATATGATCGGCATTCACCCGAAAGCAATCCTTAACATCGATGCCATGCCGGCAGAAATGCAAGCCACGATTAAAAACCGTGCTCGCGGCTATGAAAGTCCGAAACAGTTTTATATCGACAAGTTAAAAGAAGGTGTTGCTACGATTGCTTCCGCTTTCTATCCAAAACCAGTCATCGTTCGTACATCTGACTTTAAATCTAATGAGTATAAAAAACTCATTGGCGGCGATATTTATGAGCCGGATGAAGAAAACCCAATGATTGGTTTCCGTGGCGCATCACGTTACATGGCAGAAGACTTCAGAGAAAGCTTTGATATGGAATGTCAGGCCATGAAATACGTGCGTGATGTCATGGGCCTGACGAATGTAGAATTGATGATTCCTTTCGTGCGTACAGTCGAAGAAGCAAAAGCAGTCACGGAAATCATGGCTGCAAATGGCTTGAAGCGTGGCGAGAATGGCTTACGCCTCATTATGATGTGTGAGATTCCTTCTAATGCGCTGATAGCAGACCAATTCTTAGAGTACTTCGACGGTTTCTCAATCGGATCAAATGACTTAACACAGCTTAGCTTAGGCATGGACCGAGATTCAGGTCTACTAGCTGATAGCTTTGATGAGCGTAATGACGCAGTAAAAGAGCTATTAAAAATGGCAATTACAGCCTGTAACAAACAAGGGAAATACGTGGGTATCTGTGGTCAAGGACCTTCTGACCACCCTGATTTTGCAGAATGGCTCATTGAGCAAGGCATTCAATCTGTGTCATTAAATCCTGATACAGTCATTGCCACATGGCAACGTATTACTAAGTAAATGATGGAACAACGCCCAGTTTTTGTTGTTTCTGATAGCACCGGCACCACCGCCGGTGCACTTAGTAAATTATTAGAGCACTTCCCTCATACGGAATTCACCATCTCGCGTCTACCATTTATAGACAATCTTGAAAAAATTGAAGCAACCAAACTAAGCATTGAAGTGGCTGCTGCAGCGAACAAATCATTACCAATTGTCATCATGTCATTAGGTGACATGGCATTGCGCAATAAGCTAAAAGAAACCCAAGCTTACTTTATTGATTTGTTTAGTACGTTTATTGACCCATTAGGCAATGAGCTAGGCCAAGAGCCGCTAACAGGCTCAGGGATTGCACATGGTGCTGTCGGCCATAGTTATGATGAGCGAATAGAAGCAATTAACTTCTCACTTAACCATGATGATGGCCAAACAGATGTCAACCTTGACCAAGCGGATGTTATTTTAGTCGGTGTTTCACGTTGCGGAAAAACGCCAACGAGCTTGTATTTAGCCATGCAGTTTGGCATTAAAGCAGCTAACTACCCACTCATCCCAGAAGATTTTGAACGTGGTACGCTTCCCGCATCAGTGCTAAAGCATATGGATAAAATCTTCGGTCTGTCGATTAAACCAGAGCGTTTGCACTCGGTTAGAAGTGAGCGACGCCCAAACAGCCGTTACGCTTCTCTAGAAAATTGCCGTAAAGAAATTTCTACGGCAGAAAATATGATGCGTAACCATGGTATTACTTGGGCAGACTCTACTAGCCGTTCAGTAGAAGAACTATCTGCTATTATTTTGCAAAAAATAAAACAACCAGAACAACATATCCACCCTAGTGAACGCTAAGCACTGAAACCGCTTAACGTTTACTTTAAATACGGCTTGATCTCTTTCATTAGCGCCTTTGAATCTGGCTTAGTTAAGCTTGAGAATACACTCACCTTTTCCCCGCCTGGCGCAATCACATACTTATAAAAATTCCATTTAGGCTTCGTATTAGTCGCCTTAATTAACTGCTTATAAAATGGATTTACATCACTTCCCCTAACTGCACTCTTCGCCATCATAGGAAACTTCACCCCGTAAGTCATCCGACAAAAGTCACCAATTTTTTTATCATCGCTTAACTCCTGCTTAAAGTCATTGGACGGAAAACCAATAACCAACAAACCTTGTGACTTGTAATCTTCATAAAGCTTTTCCAAGGCCTCAAACTGCGGCGTAAATCCACATTTACTAGCGGTATTAACAACCAAAATAGGCTTGTCTTGATACTCACAAAGATTAAAGGCCTTGCCATCCAGTGTAGTCAACTGGTGGTTATACAACTCACCACAACTTGCATTTGCCATATTGCTTACTCCTAATAAACCGATCATCAACAACCCCAATAAGCTTCTCATTTCAAACACCTTTTCAAACACTTCATCATAAGACCACCTTAAAGCACAATCGTGCTAACTAAATCATGCCATAGGCAAAGCCAACTGTGGAACTATCAACACTTTTGTTAGCTCAGCAATACTTTTCCCGCTTAAATCGGCTAATTTACTCGAATAATTGGCTGGCATGAAAAATGCAACTCAATCACTCAACAGATCAATTTAGTCAGATTAAAGCAGTGAAGGATTACATATTTTGTCAGGAAATAAACAAAAAATTGAAGGTAAGATTAATGAGTTAGATGAAATGCTAGCTGAGTTAGAGGCAGACGATGTCGATAACGCCGATGATACTGATTACAAGAGTAAGATAAATATCAATGGGTTAGATGTCGTTGACGTATTACACAATATTTTGAGATAAGGATAAGACGCAGTACAACACATCTCATAAAGAACAGCTGGCATACATTATGCATATTTTAATTGCAGTTACGTTACAAGCATTCTTAAGAGAAAGATGAGGTTCAACATGGCAGGAACAACAACAAATAGTCACAATGAAGTGGAACTCGAAGTTTCAGATCAGATGCTAGAGGATTTAGCAGGTGAAGAGCTTAGCGAATTTGATGATGATTTACTTGAGTTAGGTTCAGAATTCGAAACCTACTCAGAAATAGATCACTTCGCTGAAATTGATAGCTTTCACTAAGTGAACAATTAAAGCAACTGCATGTAACGCTTCATTGCATGCTGGATAATATACAGCGATGCGTTAGCTGAACTGCTAAGCTCCTATCTGTGCCTATGCGTTATTTTTTAAACAAACTTGCGCACTGTACCTGTTACAACACCCCATATTTCGAAGTTCATGCCCTCTTTAATTTCTATTGGAGAAAACACAGGGTTAGCTGGTAACAAGACAGGCTTGCCATCATCAGACTGATGTAAGATTTTGATGGTAAATTCGCCATCAATAATAGCAAGTACCGTATCACCTAAAGAAGCTAATCTCGCTCTATCAACAACCGCAATATCTCCCTCAAAGATACCTGCATCTATCATGGAATCACCAACAATCCTCACAAAGAAGGTCGCATCAGCTTGCTTGATTAAATAATCATTGAGATCTAAACGTTTCTCAACATGGTCATCAGCAGGCGAAGGAAAGCCAGCACGCACACTAGTAGAAAATAACGGCAATGCTAATTCGCTTGGATCAACCGTCGGCACTTGAAAACCATCAATATTATTCAGTGCCTTCTTAGTTTGATAGTGTTCTAGGAAGTCGACAATCACGTCTTTTTGACTGGTGGGGACACGAATGACTGCCGTCGGCTCACCAAACTTACCTGTGCCCTCTTTACGACCTGCATTAGGTCTTTTGCCGCCTCTTTTACTTTTATCATTCTCGCTCATTTGAATATTGTAACAATATTCATATTAAATAATCAACACTCTTTTTTTACGAGTCATAAAATTAGCTTTGATATGGCGTTTAATTTACTCTGTTTGATATAAATCAAATCAACCAAATTAATTTCGTTGTACCTTTTTTCTGACTAGGACTAATTAAAACTACAGCCTGGTATTAGAGGGTTTAATCTTAATTCAAGGAGAGACAGCATGGATGAAATTAAAACGAAAAACGGTAAAGTCGTTGGTAGTTGGGACGGCAAAAGTGTTACAGAGTTGATGAGTGAAATAAAGCGCATCAAAACGACTCTAGCCAATGAAGGCTCAACTGACACATTGGTTTCAAAAGAAATGCCTCATAGAGAACAGCTACATGAGGATTTGAAGGATTTTAGAGCCTATCATTTATGGGGCTGCGATCTAAGTGGTCAATGCTTAGTTGGCACAGGCGCAAACCGCATTGAATCAGTGGACAAAGTACTATCGTTCTCATTGATAGACCATCATTAAGTGGATTGCTAAAGCTAACCTAAGAACTATACTTTAAGGGGTTTGTATTTTTAATATTTATACTTACCCCCAAATAATAAAGCCTAAAGCAGCTCCGTTAGAAGTCCGCTTGAATGTCGGGTTAGCTATAAAGCTGGCTATACTTTGTGTACGGGTCAATCTAAACAAAAGTCTTCCCCACAATTTTCGCATTTACGGCTAATCAAGTTAGATGAAATAGAGTATCTAGATTGTTGTGTTTTGTATGTTATCGGAGCTTCACAATTTGGACATTTCATGCGATGTAAGAGGAGGCTACAAATAATAAACCATATAAAAGAAATACTAATTGCTAAAATCGATT
>SPJO01000137.1 GCA_006844635.1 Methylophilaceae bacterium
AGCAGAGGGCCAAGTGGCTAGCTATGTTCATGGTGGCAAAATTGGTGTGATTGTTGATATTGTTGGTGGTGATGAAGCATTGGGTAAAGATATCGCGATGCATATTGCTGCAGCGAAACCAAAAGCTTTGAATGCTGATGGTATTGATAACGCTTTGATAGAAGCGGAGCGTCGTGTAGCGATTGAAAAAGCGAAAGAAGCTGGTAAGCCTGAAGCCATGTTAGACAAAATTGCAACTGGTACCGTTAATAAGTTCTTAAAAGAAGTGACATTGCTCAATCAGGCTTTTGTGAAAGATGACAAAATGACGATTGAGCAATTGTTAAAATCAAATAATGCAAGCATTGCTTCATTCTCAATGTATACCGTTGGTGAAGGTATTGAGGTTGAAGAGGTTGATTACGCTGCTGAAGTGGCTGCTGCTGCTAAAGTGTAGTTCAGCGTTGTATTAAGAATTGAGTGGGCCAGCTTAGCGGCCCACTTTTTTTTGGCTTAAGCACTCGGCACCACAGTGTGCATCAGGTTTCTGAGTGTTTTTACATCAAGGATTCTTTTGGAGCTTGAAGCCATTTATGATTAAATGTGAAAAGTGAAAAAATAAGGAAAGAAATGGCAAAAGCCGCATATAAACGCGTACTCATTAAACTATCTGGCGAGGCTCTGATGGGGGATGATGCTTACGGCATTAACCGGGCAACGATTAACAATATTGTTGAACAAATCAAAGAGATTTCTGATATGGGTGTGGAGGTGGCGGTGGTCATCGGCGGTGGTAATATTTTCCGAGGCGTGGCGCCTGCTGCAGAAGGCATGGATAGAGCAACAGCTGATTATATGGGGATGTTAGCGACGGTCATGAATGCCATGGCGCTGCAAGATGCCATGCGTAGCATTGGTATTAAGGCGAGAGTGCAGTCTGCGCTCAATATTGGTCAAGTGGCGGAGCCTTATATACGAGGTAAAGCAATGCGTTATTTAGAAGAAGGTCGCGTTGTTATTTTTGGTGCAGGAACAGGCAATCCATTCTTTACCACTGATACGGCAGCAGCATTGCGCGGTGTGGAGATGAATGCGGAAGCGGTGCTTAAGGCGACAAAAGTGGATGGTATTTATACCGATGACCCAAAAAAGAATCCAGACGCGACACGATATGAAACGGTCACGTTTGATGAGGCCATCGCAAAAAATTTAAAAGTAATGGATGCGACAGCATTAACATTATGTCGGGATCAAAACTTACCTATTTGTGTCTTTAGCATCTTTAAGAAAGATGGTTTGAAGCGTGTGATTATGGGTGAGAATGAAGGCACACGCGTTGTCAAATAGATGTGTGACTAGAATCAAATAATTAGGTGGAGAAGCAAATGGTTGAGGATATTCAAAAAACGGCCGATGAGAAGATGCAAAAGTCGATTGAGGCATTGCAAGGCAGTTTACAAAAAGTACGGACAGGCCGAGCGCATACGGGTTTGTTAGACCATGTGACGGTTGAGTATTACGGTGCAATGATTCCCGTTAATCAAGCAGCAAACATAAATCTAGGTGATGCGCACACGATTCATGTGCAGCCTTTCGAAAAAGACATGATTGCCAAAGTGGAAAAAGCAATTCGTGATTCTGATTTAGGCTTGAACCCAGCCACCAATGGGAATTTAATCCGCGTGCCAATGCCGATGTTGACAGAGGAGCGCCGTCGTGACCTAACTAAAATCGTGCGAAGTGAAGGTGAGAACGCAAAAGTGGCTGTGCGCAATGTGCGCCGCGATGCCAATGACGCCTTGAAAAAGTTAGTGAAAGAGAAGGAAATCAGCGAGGATGATGAGCGTCGTTCACAAGAGGTCGTGCAAAAAATGACCGACAAGTCAGTTGAAGAAATTGACAAGCTGCTGCAAGCTAAAGAAGCAGATTTGATGGCAGTTTAAGCAACTTCATTATTACTGGCGTTTTCTGTGAAACGACTATTCTCAAAAAAACAAACCTCTCAGCTAAACAAAGCTGAGGTCGAACCCGAGAGCTTGCCAAATCATGTTGCTGTGATTATGGATGGCAATGGACGGTGGGCACGCAAGCGATTGCTACCGCGTGTTGCGGGGCATAAACGTGGTGTAGAAGTGGTTCGCGAATTAGTGAAGCAATGCGCCAAGCTCAATATTGAATATCTAACCTTATTTGCATTTAGCAGCGAAAATTGGCGCCGCCCAGAAGAGGAAGTGACATTTTTAATGGGTTTGTTTATGGAGGCGCTTCAGAGAGAAGTTGTAAAGCTTCATGAAAACAATATCCGTCTGATTCTTATTGGCGACCGCGCAGGTTTTAGTGATGAGCTCAATGCACAGATTGAAGCATCTGAAAAAATGACCGCTGAGAATACCGGTCTGACGTTAACGATTGCTGCAAACTATGGTGGTCGTTGGGATGTTTTACATGCTGCGAAACAAATGGTTGCGGCTAACCCCTCGAATGACAGTTTCAATGAAGAAGATATTGCGCCATTTTTGTCAATGCATTATGCACCGGAACCAGATTTGTTTATCCGCACAGGTGGAGAGCAGCGCATTAGTAATTTTCTTTTGTGGCAACTGGCCTATACCGAGCTCTATTTCACGGATGTTTTATGGCCTGACTTCGACTTGGCTTGCTTTGATGACGCCATTATTTCATACCAGCAAAGGGAACGCCGCTTCGGTCGCACTAGCGAACAAGTAGCAAAAGCTTAATATGCTCAAAACGCGGATTATGACAGCCCTTGTATTGGTTGCGGTTTTTATTCCAACCTTATTCTTAAGCACTAACTTGATCTGGGCAATAGGCATGTTGCTCGTGACATTATTAGCCTTGTATGAGTGGGCAAGGTTAGTTGATGCCACGCCGAATACTGCAATACTGTATACCTTAGTTTGTGCAGCGATAGGCGCAGCTGTGATTTATTACATGTCTGCAAGCGGGTTTCATTGGTTATTTCTACAATCCTTATTTGTATTTGCAGTGACTTTAGTTTTTTGGGCAGTGATCGCCCCGATTTTACTGGCGCGGTTTATTGTTGTTAAGCAGCAATGGCTCTTATTATTACTGGGTATCATCTTATTAGCGCCGCTGTGGTTGGCACTGATCAGTGCGAAGGGCGCAAATCCATGGTTATTATTAATGTTGCTCGCAACGATATGGGTTGCAGATACTGCAGCTTACTTTTCTGGCAAGCATTTTGGCAAGCGGAAATTAGCGCCTAGTATTAGCCCAGGTAAAACTTGGGAGGGCGTGTTCGGTGCGCTAGTGGCTGTTTCTGTTTTGGGTGTCGTACTTTATTGTTATGGTCACACGAGTTTAGCTGTATTGCCGCTATTGTGGTTGATAGCGCTGTTAGGCGTGGTTGGCGACTTACTTGAGTCTTTAATTAAGCGGCAAGTGAACAAAAAAGATAGTGGTAACATCTTGCCTGGACATGGTGGCATTTTAGATCGCATTGATGGGCTAATCCCAAGTCTGCCGATTGCTGTGCTTATGATTTATCTTTTTAACTATTATCAGGTGGCGAGTTAATTGCAAAACGTAACAATTTTAGGTAGCACAGGCACGATTGGTGTGCAAACACTGGATGTGATGGCGCGTCATCCAGATGACTATCAGGTCTTTGCCTTAGCGGCAAATGCGAGTGTCGATGTGATGTTGCAACAATGCTTAGACTTTAAGCCACGCTTTGCCGTCTTGCTGAATGCAGATGCTGCAAAACAACTAGCCGAACAATTGAAGTTAGCCTCCTCACGCACTGAAGTGCTCACAGGCATAACCAGTTTAGAGCAAGTGTCTAGTGATCCAGTGGTGGATGTGGTGATGGCTGCGATTGTTGGCGCTGCAGGTTTAAAACCAGCCATGGCGGCTGCACAGTCAGGTAAGCGGATTCTACTTGCGAATAAAGAAACATTGGTGATGGCGGGTAGTTTGTTTATGGATGCTGTTAAGCACGGCGGCGCCACACTGCTACCAATCGATAGTGAGCACAATGCTATTTTTCAGGCAATGCCACAAGACAAGTTTAAAGACTTAGCAGATGGCGGTGTGAGTAAGGTTATTTTGACTGCGTCAGGTGGCCCATTCAGAACGCACACAAGAGAGCAAATCGTACAAGCAACACCTGAGCTGGCGCTTAAGCATCCGAATTGGGTAATGGGCGCTAAGATTACAATTGATTCCGCTAGTTTGATGAATAAAGGCTTAGAAGTGATTGAAGCGCACTGGTTGTTTAATGCGAATGCAGCGCAGATTGAGGTTGTCGTACACCCGCAAAGTGTCATCCACTCTATGGTGCAATATATTGATGGCAGTGTATTGGCGCAGTTGGGTAATCCGGATATGCGAACCCCAATTGCATACGGCTTATCTTATCCAGATCGGATTGACTCTGGCGTCAATGCCTTGGATTTTCTAACAGTCGGACAGCTTGACTTTGAAGCGCCAGATACCGATCGTTTCCCATGTTTGCAGCATGCATATGATGTAATGGAGGCAGGAGGTACTGCAGCAACCACGCTTAATGCTGTCAATGAAGTGGCAGTGAGCGCTTTCTTAGATGGGCAAATAAACTTTATGGGTATTCCTGACTCCATCGCGGCAGCGCTCGACGCACTGCCAGTAACGCAAGCAACTTCTATTGAACATTTAATTGAAGTTGATCAACAGGCAAGGCTGTTTGCGCAGGATTGGGTAAGCGCAGCTAGCAAACCAAAGGCGGTCATTTGTTAACGCTTATTGCATTTATTATCACGATTGGTGTCATTGTCACCATTCATGAGTACGGTCACTTTCAAGTCGCGCGATGGTGTGGCATTAAAGTGTTGCGTTTTTCTATTGGTTTTGGCAAACCAATTTTCAAGAAAACATTTGGTCGAGACAATACCGAGTTTGTGATTGCTGCAATTCCGCTAGGCGGTTATGTCAAAATGCTAGACGAGTATGAGCTAAAAGCGGAGCGTGAGTCAGGAGCCGATCAATCCGCTTTACCAACTTATTCTGAAGCTGACTTGGCGCGTGCATTTAATCGCCAATCTGTTTATAAACGCATTGCAGTCGTCGTGGCTGGCCCATTAGCGAATTTATTGTTGGCCATTTTGATTTATTGGCTGTTAATTTTGCAAGGCGTGCCTGGAATTAAACCTATTATTGGGGAGGTGCGTGAAGGTAGCATAGCTGCTGAAGCGCGTATTGAGCACGGTAGTACCATACGAGCTATCGATGGTGAGCCGATTGCTTCATGGTCGGATGCTAGCTGGGCACTGCTGAATGCGGCGGTAGATAATCAAACAGTACGTTTAAGCACGCTTAACACAGAACAGAGTCGCCATAGTCACCAGCTCAATTTGGCTGGCTTGGCACAGAATGCAGAGGTCGACATCCTGGATCAAATTGGCATCACAATATTTAGACCAGATATTCCACCTGTTATCGAAAAGGTATTATCTGGAGGCGCAGCTGATAAAGCGACATTAATGGCTGGTGATAAAGTGTTGGCTGTAAATGGTGTGGTAACTAGCACTTGGAAACAAGTCGTTAAGTTTGTACAAAAAAACGCTGGCAAACCCCTAGTGTTTCAGGTGGCACGCGGTGGCGGCATCAAAGAGCTGACAATCACCCCAGCAGCTGTTAAAGAAAATAACCGTCTAATCGGTAAAATTGGTGCTGTTGCTAGAATGGACCAATCAAAACTTGATGTACTGCAGGTTAAGCAGCATTACTCCATTGCGGAAAGTTTAGTTTTGGCGGTTGATAAAACTTGGACAACCTCTGTTTTTAGCTTGAAAATGATGTGGTATATGGTAACCGGCCAAACATCTTGGAAGAGTATTAGCGGTCCCGTAACCATTGCTAGCTATGCAGGGGAAACGGCTGGGATGGGCTTGAAACCGTTCCTTAGCTTTATCGCACTAGTCAGTATTAGTATTGGCATCTTGAACCTTTTACCTATCCCAGTTTTAGATGGCGGCCATTTAATGTATTATATGGCTGAAATTATAAAAGGATCCGCCGTTACTGAGCAAACCATGCTATTAGGACAAAAAGTCGGATTTGGATTATTAGGCTTATTGATGACCTTGGCAATTTTTAATGATATTAATCGAATCGTAGCAGGATAACCATTTGTTTAAACCACGTATTATTTCAGCACTCGTTTTTGCTTTATTTCACCAACATGCGCTTGCCTTAGAGCCTTTTGTCGTTAAAGACATTCGGGTTGAAGGCTTGCAGCGTACAGAAGCAGGCACCATCTTTAATTACTTGCCCGTTGAGGTTGGTGATGAGATGAATGACCAAAAAGCAACGCGTGCGATTAAATCGCTGTATGGCACAGGTTTTTTTAAAGACGTACGCATAGAAGCGGAAGATGATGTGCTATTAGTCACTGTGCAAGAACGTTCAGCGATTGCCAGAATTGATTTCAGCGGTAACCGCTCATTTCCTTCGGATAAGATGAAAGAAGGCTTAAAGCAGATCGGCATTTCTGAAGGTCTGATATTTGACAAATCTGAATTGGATCG
>SPJO01000133.1 GCA_006844635.1 Methylophilaceae bacterium
CTAAGCCTTCTGCAAGTTTACAGCCCAAGGAGCCTCTATTAATCGCCAGTGAAAACGCTTCTTGAAAATCATCCATCAGTGCAGGAGTGACTTCTTGTATCAAGACTGTTTCGATAAACCATTTAAACTTAGGTTGACTGGGAATACCAGCATGCGCTACGTGGTAATCCACCAATGACTGTGCTTGTTCATTCGTTGCACCCAGCTTTTTTGCTGTGCGAAAATACGAGTCAATCTTACTAACATTGGAATCCAGAATCACGCCATCCGAATCAAAAACAATTGTTTTATACTGGTCTAATGCTAACTGCATACGCTATTTACTATCACTTCCAATACTAAGAACACCTTCATCATGCGCGTCTAATCAAGCAGTGCACCTAGATTTGTTCTAACAGAGATACCATGATGCTGACAGTATGCTTGCCAGTCCTTCACCTCAGTCCAATCACTCAAAAAAACAAAATCTAAGCCTGCACCTGTTGATGCTTGATGATCATACTTACTATCACCGACAAATAAAGCTGGTAGCTCGATATTACCATTGGCAATTTCTCGTGCTAAAACATTTTCTTTAATCTCTGGACCACCAAAAATACCACATTCAAAATATTGTGTTAACTCTCGGCGCGCAAAGATTTCTCGCAACCCTACTTGGTCCCCACCAGACAGCACCATCCATCGTGCGGCCTGTGTCTGTTGCTTTAAATCCGTTAAACCTACTGCCAATTCACATTGCATTAGAGACTCATCTAATATTTGATCAAACGTGTCTAAGTACTGTTGCATCAAGGCTGGTGTTTCCTCCTGTTGTACAACATGCTCAAGGTAATATTTTATTTTGCCATTTCGAGGAAAACTGCCTTGCGCGATATGGTAGTCAACAAATGCTTGTGCCTGCGCATCCGTGCCACCCATGCGCTTAGCAACATCATAGTAAGCTTGCACTTTCGTTTTATTACTATTAAGTAATACACCGTCGCAATCAAACACGATTGTTTTATATTCTTGAATATCTCGCATTCACCTATCCGAATTAATATGCAAAAAAGGCTTTATGCCATCGCACAAAGCCCTTTCATTTTCAGCTCACCTTACGCTGCAGGCTTAATTGCACTCGCTTCTTTCGCTAGCTTGGTAATATGTGCCCAATCTTTACGCTCAACAGCATCAGCGGGTGTTAACCATGTACCACCACAAACAACAACGTTTGGCAGTGCTAGGAAATCAGGCGCACTATCGACTTTAACACCGCCAGTAGGACAGAACATCACATCTGCAAATGGCCCAGCAAAGCCTTTTAATAAGTTAATGCCGCCAACTGCCACCGCTGGGAACAGCTTCAAGAAGTTATAGCCATCCGCATTAGCCGTCATAATTTCTGAACCTGTTGAAACACCAGGTAATAATGGCAAACCAATTTCTTTTGCGTAGTTACCAAGCTCAGAGGTGTAACCTGGGCTCACTGCAAATTTACAACCGGCATCTAATGAGTTCTTCGCATCTTGCAGGTTACGCACAGTGCCAGAACCCAAAATTGCATCAGGTACATGCTTAGCGATTTCTGCCATTGCCTCTAAAGCGACTGGTGAACGTAATGTCACCTCAAGCACCTTAATCCCACCTTCAAGTAATGCCTCAGCCATTGGCACAGCATCTTCTACTTTATTAATCACAATAACTGGAATTACTGGACCTTCTTTTGCTAAATCTAATGTGTTCATTCTTCTCTCGATTTTATGTAATAAATTTTTTAGTTAATTAGCTTCAAAATCAATTGAGGCAAGGCACTTGAGCGACGTTAGTACGTATAGTACAACTAGCGAAAGTAACGCCGCATCAATTGCATTTTCAAGCTAATTATAGCCAGGTGATGGCACCTTCTTCAGCTGACAATACGTTTTTGCGCATACCACCAAATAGCTCACGACCAAGACCATGCTCATTATGATGGCGTTTATCATCTGATAACTCTTCTACTTCGCGGTCTTCCCACTCATCCTCATCAACCAACACATTCACTTGACCCACTTTAGCATTCAGGCGAACCATATCGCCTGTGCGCACCTTCGCTAATGCGCCACCCGCAGAAGCCTCTGGGCTTAAGTGAATTGCCGCTGGAATCTTACCTGAAGCGCCACTCATGCGACCATCTGTCACAATCGCGACCATAAAGCCTTTGTTTTGTAACACCGCTAATGGTGGCGTCAATTTATGCAGTTCTGGCATGCCATTCGCCTTAGGACCTTGGAAACGTACAACAGCAACAAAATCTTTTTCAAGCTCGCCACGATCAAAGGCAGCTAACAACTCTTCTTGCGCATCAAACACAATCGCTGGTGCTTCGATGATATGACGGTCTTCTGGCACAGCTGAAATCTTAATCACACTACGGCCTAAATTGCCTTTCAACAGACGCAAGCCACCTGATTCATCAAACGGATGATCCGCAGTCCGCACAATCAACTCATCTCCACTTTCTTTAGGCAAATCTTTCCAGACAAGTTCATCATTTTCTTTTGTTGGCACTTTACCGTAATCGCGCAAGCCACCATAGGCCACAGTAAATACATCTGGATACATATAGCCAGCGTCAATTAATTCACGAATCACAAATGCCGGACCACCTGCATTTTGGAATTGGTTCACATCTGCTTTTCCGTTTGGATAAACGCTAGCAAGCAGTGGTGTTGTTTTCGCTAAATGATAGAAATCTGTCCAATCAATAATGATGCCCGCAGCGCGTGCAATCGCTACCCAGTGAATTAAATGATTCGTTGATCCGCCTGTTGCTAATAAAGCAACCATGGCGTTAACAATGACATGCTCATCAACCAGCTTACCAATTGGTGTGTAATGATCTTGCTTAGTGTTTTCCAACACCATCTTCACGGCTTCACGCGTTAATAGTTCACGCATGCCATCATGCGGATGAATAAACGCAGAACCTGGCACATGCAAGCCCATCGCTTCCATTAACATTTGATTACTATTCGCTGTACCGTAGAAAGTACAAGTACCAGCACCATGATAGGCGGCTGACTCAGAAGCCAACAACTCTTCACGACCGATTAAGCCCTGTGCATATTGCTCACGCACTTTTGATTTAGACGTGTTATCAATGCCTGTACTCATTGGACCCGCTGGCACAAAAACACATGGCAAATGGCCAAACTGTAAGGCGCCAATCAACAAGCCCGGCACAATCTTATCGCAAACACCAAGTAGCAATGCAGCATCAAACACGTCATGTGATAAAGCAACGGCCGTACTCATGGCAATCGTATCGCGACTAAACAATGACAGTTCCATGCCTGGCTCACCCTGTGTAATACCATCACACATAGCCGGCACGCCACCTGCTACTTGCGCAGTTGCGCCCTGTTTGCTTGCCTCATCTTTAATCAAATCTGGATATGCGGCATAAGGCTGATGCGCTGATAGCATCTCGTTATATGCCGTTACGATGCCGATATTAGGTGCTTTTTCCGAGACAATTTTCAGCTTGTCATTTGATGGCATCGCAGCAAACGCATGTGCCACATTAGCGCAACCTAAACGGTCAGCGCCTCTTTGACGGTTTGCAATTTCTTCCATCCGGTGTAGATACGCGGTACGCGTAGGACGACTTACTTCAATAATACGTTCAGTAACTTCTATATGGGACTGTTTCATACCTCTCACCTAACTCACTTTATCACTGCATTGCACAGTGTTTTTAATTTATATACACCAATTATCGCTTAAAGTAGTGAATACCGTCAAACGACAAACGGGCTAAGACGCTAATTATTTTTTAAAAATTAATCACTTATACAGGAATATAAGTCTATTTTTTCGTAACTAGTACATCTTCTAGCATCAAATACTCTAGATCACAGCCATAGAACATATTCAGCGCATCCGTTGGGCTACAGATCATCGGCTCACCTCTACGATTCAATGATGTATTAAGCACTACCGCATTACCGCTTAACTTCTCCAAATGCTCAATCAGTTCGTAATAACGCGGGTTCGTTTCTTTAGTAACGACCTGGGCACGTGCCGTGCCATCTTCATGCACCACTTCCGGTACTCGCGGCTTCCAAGACTCAGCGACATCAAAAGTGAATGTCATATACGGTGAAGGGTGTGCGGTTTGCAACAATTCTTCTGCCACTCGGTCTAGCATACTTGGGCAAAACGGGCGCCAACGTTCACGATATTTAATTTGCGCATTAATACGATCAGCCACGCCTGGGTGACTCGGATCACCCAAAATACTACGGCAACCTAATGCGCGCGGGCCAAATTCCATCCGGCCTTGAAACCAAGCAACTGGATTACCATCTGCCAATAATTGCGCTGCTTTTTCGGCGCCATTCTTAACGCGTGTAAATACTGGCTTTTCTGGATGCGCTTCACAGGCGGCAATACACTGCTCGTTAGTAAACGATGGCCCTAAATAGGCATGCTCCATTTTATAAACCTTCTCACCAGCCAAATGAGCAGCATAAGTCGCAGCACCTAGTGACGTACCATTATCGCCAGAGGCAGGTTGCACAAACAATTCTTTTACATGCGGCAAAGCAATAATGCGTTGGTTCAGCTTTACATTCAGTGCCACCCCACCAGCCATGGCAATCTTGCCAGTTTCGCGAAGAACATCACCGAGGTAGTACTCAATCATTTCCAGCGCAAGCTTCTCAAGCAATGCTTGAATCGAGGCTGCATAATGAATATAAGGGTCATCAATTTCATCGCCCTGGCGTTTCGGGCCTAAACGCTTAATCAGCTCTGGCGTAAAGTAATAACCCTTGCCATTTTCTTTATAGCGACGTAAGCCAACCACATTCACAAGTTTAGTGTTAACGATTAACTCACCATTTTCAAACTTGGCTAAATCTGATAAATCGTATTTTGTTGGGTCGCCGTATGGCGCCATACCCATGACCTTAAACTCACCATCCAGCATGTCAAAACCAAGGTATTCTGTAATGGCGCCGTACATACCGCCCAACGAGTCTGGATCATAAAATTCTTTAATTTTATGGATTTTCCCATGCTCACCATAACCAAAAAACGTCGTTGCATATTCACCCTTCCCGTCAATGCCAACGATTGCTGTTTTTTCTTGGAATCCACTTAAATGGTAAGCGCTAGATGCATGTGCCAAATGATGCTCAACTGGCACAAACTTAGCATTCTTGAGCCCTAACTCGGCCATCAATGCCAATGATTTATCACGGTTGCGTCTAAAACGGCGGTTGCCATTAAAAATCGCATCCAAGGCACGGTCCGGTGCATACCAGTGTCGTTTAGCATAATGCCAGCGGGCATTGGTACTTAATGGGATTTCAGCATAAGGGAAAGCAACAACATCAACATCCTCTGGCTTTACACCAGCTTGCTCTAAACAAAACTTAGCAGCTTCATATGGAAATTTATTCTTTGCGTGCTTATCCCGAATAAAACGTTCTTCTTCCGCTGCTGCAACGATGTTGCCATCCACCAAAATCGCGGCAGATGCGTCATGGCTTAAAGCCCCTGATAAACCCAATACAATCATGTAATTTTTAACTCGAAATGATTACTCTAAAATTTGTGCTGCCTGCAAAGGTGCATGGTCAGCATAAACCACTTTAAATACTTTGACGAACGCATTATACAGGGAAGGCTGATCTTTCCAATTTTGCATAAAGCGCTTTAAGTCTTTGACATGCGCTTTTTCAGCAGCGGCACTGCGGCAATATTGACGCATACTGTCCAAGTCAATGAGTACAGGCTCTCCATTCGACAACACTTTCAGATTGCTCGCTTTCATATCTCCATGCGCAATCTTTAGTAGGTAAAGCCGATAAAATAGCTGTACCGTCAACTTAACAACACTAGCCCGCATCAGCTTATCAGACGTCTGACTAAAAAAATCTGCCATATCATCAGCATCAACATATTCCGCTAAAAAATAAGCCTTGCCTCTTAAACCAAATTGACGTGTTTCTATTAGCGCTATAGGCTTGGCGGTTGCCAACCCCAATAATTGCAAGCGATGCGCATTGCCCCATGAAGCCGCTGCTCTCGTTTTTCTAAACGCACGACTCAGCCCATGCCAAAAACCCTTGATGTTGTAACGTTTAATAACGACCTGCTGCGACCCGAGCTGTGCTTGCGTTACCGTACAAGTATTACCATCTTTTATCAATTCCCCAGCTTTAAAGCAACCATCAATATCGACAATCGTTGGTATTGGTAAATTAGAGAAAGCACTACTGACTGCAGAAAACATTTCATTGTCAGCATGAACAGTCACATCAGTACATTGTCTGAAAACTTTCTTATCTGCATACGCTTTCGTCGCTTTACGACGCGCCGCACCAACTTTCATGCGTACACGAGCAGCGTCGGGATAAACCACCCACCCTCTTGCGCGGCCATAGGCTTCTAATAAAGCAGCCAAACTTTTCTCCAGCATCAGCACATCAAACTTAGATAGAAGCTGACTTAAATTCGTCAATGCCTTTCCAGTTGATAATACACTGTA
>SPJO01000132.1 GCA_006844635.1 Methylophilaceae bacterium
CCCGCGCATGAAAGCCAGAAACAGTACGATCGATACGTTCGCCAAATTGATTAAAGCCCGCATAATGAAGATGTTGGTACCTTGGCACAAGGCCACGCATGCCTGGTACAGACAAACATCCTTCCCAGCCCTCTTCAACCTCATTACCGATAAAATTTAGTTCCGGATTAATCAGTACCGTGTATGGGACGATATCAGCATCTGGATAACGTGGATTTCGATGCTCGTCATCTGGTTGTTGCCCAAATATCACCACACGCTGACTTACACCGATTTGGGGCGCGGCTAAACCAGCGCCATGCATATGGGCCATGGTGTCTTTCATATCGGTAATTAATGCATGCAGCTCGGGTGTATCAAAGGCCTCTACCCGTACGGCTTGTTGTAATAAAAGCGGATCACCCATCCGCAAAACCGTTTGAACTGCCATGGCTAAAAGGTTTTAGCGGCTTCGCTAATCAGCGCCCTGACTTTTACCATGGTTTTGCTGAGGCGTTCCATCATGACGTCATATTGTATCTTATCTGTGCTTTCACCCCGGCCTGCAGCAGCATTCGCCACTGGGCAAATCGCAGTGTAATGAATACCGAGTTCTCTTGCTAGCGCCGCCTCAGGCATGCCCGTCATGCCGATTATCGTGGCACCATCCTTCTCATAACGGTCAATTTCCGCAGCGGTTTCTAACCTTGGTCCTTGTACGCAAGCATACACACCGCCGTCATGGATATCTTGATTGATATTCCCTGCTGCTTGTAGGCACAAATCGCGTAATGTCTGGGTATAGGGCTGTGTAAAGTCGATATGCATCACAGGACGCTCGACACCATCATAATACGAGTTATCTCGGCCATGCGTGTAATCAATAATTTGATGTGGCAATACAATATCACCTGCTTCAAGTTGAGAGGCAATTCCCCCTACTGTTGCTACTGCTAATAGATTTTTCACGCCGACAGAATGTAAGGCCCAAATATTTGCACGGTAATTAATGGCATGCGGCGGAATGGTATGTCCTCCACCATGCCTGGCTAAAAAGACGACTTCAACGCCAGACAACTTACCAAAGATTAATGGTTGCGATGCGCCACCATAAGGCGTGCGTACGATTTGACGTCTAATGATTTCTAAATTGTCGAGCTGTGTCAGCCCAGTCCCACCAATAATTCCAAACATATTACATCCTAATATTTTTCAGTTATTATATCGCCTCCAAGCGCATCTAGCGTACTTATTCTATGGCATACTCCGTTTATGGATAATAGCAATCTAATCGTCGACAACCAAGACAGCAGCGTTGCTGCACGAACGCATTATGAGAACTTTCCAGTAGGTTCAATCGCATTGCCGAAGCATTTACGACGCCCTGTTGCGCTAATCTACCACTTTGCAAGACAAGCTGATGATTTTGCTGATGAAAATGACTTTCTGCCGGAGCAACGCCTAGCCATGCTAAATGGTTTTAAAGCGCAGTTAGACATCATTAAAGCCGGTAAAAAAAGTGATTCAGTATTTTTTACTGAGCTAAGCAGTATGATTGCTGAGCAACAATTACCCTTGCAGCCCTTTTATGATTTATTGAGTGCGTTTAGTCAAGATGTCACCAAAACGAGCTACGCCAACTTTGATGAAGTGTTAGATTACTGCCAACGCTCAGCGAATCCAGTCGGCGTCTTACTCTTACACCTTTATCAAAAAGCCTCACCTGAAAATCTGGCTTATTCCAATCATGTTTGTACTGCACTACAACTGATTAACTTCTATCAAGACATTGCCATTGATTTTGATGCCAGCTGTCACGAGAGACGCATTTACCTTTGCCAAGATGAAATGCAGGCCTTTAATGTCGAGGAAGCACAAATCGCCAATCAACAAGTTGATGCAAACTGGCAGCAGCTGATGTTATTTAATATTGAACGTGCTGAAAGCATGCTGCAAGCAGGTAAGCCTTTGGGCGGCATTTTACCTGGCCGAATGGGCTTAGAAATGCGGATGATTATTGGTGGCGGGCAACGCATCATAGACAAGCTTAAAAAGGTTAAAGGTGATATATTTAAGCATCGACCAACGCTTAAGGCTTGGGACTGGCCATTTATCATCTTTAAAAACCTGTTTTAACACATGACGCCTCAACAGTATTGCAAACAAAAAACAAAAGAAAGCGGCTCAAGCTTTACCGTTAGCTTTCTATTCTTAAGTCGAGAAAAACGCGAAGCCATGACAGCACTCTATGCATTTTGCCGCGAGGTTGATGATGTCGTCGATGAGTGCACTGATTACAGTGTGGCGCAGACAAAGATTAATTGGTGGAAAAACGAAATTGACCATTTATATGATCACAAACCGCAACACCCTGTTAGCTTTGCACTAGCGCCAGTCATCAAACAATTTGATCTATCAAAAGAACATTTTTTAGAAATTATTGACGGTATGGAAATGGACTTGCAATTCAATCGTTATGCTGATTTCAAGCAATTGCAGCTATATTGTTATCGTGTTGCGAGCGTCGTTGGCTTGCTCAGCGCGCAGATATTTGGTTTTAAGAACCGAGATACATTAAAGTATGCGCATGATTTAGGGATGGCCTTCCAATTAACCAATATCACACGTGATGTGGGTGAAGACGCACGTAGAGGCCGGATTTATCTGCCTTTGGATGAATTAAAAAAGGCTAATGTGAGCGAAGACGACATTTTAAATAGTCGTGAAACCCCAGAAGTTAAAGCACTAATGGAGTTTCAAATTGAGCGTGCAGAAAGCTTTTATGACAAAGCCTTGGCAAAACTACCTTCGGAAGACGCAAAGCAACAGCGTGCAGGCTTAATGATGGCGGCGATTTACCGCACGCTATTACGTGAAATTCAAAAAGATGGTGCTGAGAAGGTGCTCAATCACAAGATATCTATCCCACCTTTCAGAAAGCTGGTTCTAGCTTCTAAGGCTTTTTTCAAGTACGGTTAACCTTATGTCAGACACTACACATGTCGGTATTATCGGAGGTGGGCTTGCAGGGCTAGCGGCGGCGGCAACGCTAGCCGAAAAAGGCATTCAAACAACCGTCTTTGAAGCAGGCTCTCAACTAGGTGGGCGAGCACGCAATGTCGCAGTAGAATTCAATAGCCAAGTCGTGCAATTAGACAATGGGCAACATATTTTGCTCGGTGCCTACCATGAAACATTAAAGCTATTGAAGAAAATTGGTGTTGATGAACAAGATGCGTTGTTGAGGTTGCCGCTAACGCTCAATATAAAGTCGCTCAACCACTTACCATCATTCAAATTTCGAGCGTCCAATTACTTACCTTTTCCACTGAATCAATTATTTGGCTTTTTATTTTGCAAGGGCTTGTCTCTGCGAGAGCGCACCAACCTCCTCCACTTTATGCTTAACTTAAAGCGCTCAAACTTCCATATCCCAACAGACAAGCCTTTAAATGATTATTTAGGAGCAGAGCGCCAGTCCAGCAATACGATCAAGCTGCTATGGGAGCCACTTTGTTTGGCAGCATTAAACACACCTATTACGGTAGCCAGCAGCAAGGTATTCTTAAACGTATTAAGAGATACCTTTGATGGCAAAAAATCTGATAGCCAACTACTGCTTCCAAAACAAGGCTTATCCGATTTATTTTCTAAACCCATCACACACTACCTCCAAAGCAGAAATGGCACCATACTCACAGGCCATCGTGTCAAAGCGGTTAAGGCGAGCGAAGGCGGCTTTACCGTCCAAAGTAAAGACCAATTATTTCAGTTTAGCCACGTTATCTTGGCCACTTCTGCACTTAGATTACAAGATGTTGCTAGTCAGCTACCAAAACTAGCAGGTCCAGTTGAGACAACAAAAAGCTACCAGTATCAACCGATTTACACCATCTATTTGCAATATTCGACTGATACAAAACTCCCGCATGCGATGATTGGCTTAGCTGGCACACTGAGTCAATGGGTATTTGACCGTGGCATCTTATGTGGACAGCACGGACTAATGGCTGTCATCATTAGCGCTGAAGGTGCGCACCAAAACTGCAGCCAAGATGAGCTTGCCCTAACCGTCGCGAGTGAGTTGCATCAAGCTTTTCCGGTACTTAAAAAACCATTATGGCATCAAGTCATTGCAGAAAAACGAGCCACTTTTTCTTGTCAGGTAGATTTAGCTAGACCTAGCCATGAGACACATCAGAAAAATCTATATATTGCTGGGGATTATACTTACGCGGATTATCCTGCAACGATTGAAGGAGCAGTACGCAGTGGCGTCAATGCTGCGAATATGATTAACCGTTCCTCAGATGATTAAGCGCTTGCTCTAAACGATCTACAGCAACTACTTCTATCCCTTTACTCGGTTTTTTCGGTGCATTGGCTTTCGGTACAATGGCTTTGGTAAACCCTAGCTTCTCAGCTTCTTTCAAACGTACCAAACCACCTTGAACCGGCCGCACTTCGCCAGCAAGACCAACCTCACCAAACACAATAAGTTTACTATCTAATGGTTTGTTTTTAAAGGAGGATATGATTGACAGCAACACGGCCAAATCTGTTGCTGGCTCACTAATCTTAACACCACCTACCGCATTAATAAAAACATCTTGATCGAAGCAAGCGACCCCTGCATGGCGATGCAAAACGGCCAATAACATAGCAATACGATTTTGTTCCAAGCCAACCGACAACCGCTTAGGACTAGGCGAATGACTTTCATCGACTAGCGCTTGAATTTCAATTAACAACGGCCGAGTGCCTTCCATGGTCACTGTGATGCAGCTACCTGATACCGCTGTTTCATGGTGAGACAAAAACAAAGCAGATGGATTAGCCACTTCGCGCAAGCCCTTTTCAGTCATGGCAAATACACCTAGCTCATTTACTGCGCCAAAGCGGTTCTTAAATGCACGGATTAGACGGAAGGAAGAACTTTGGTCCCCTTCAAAATACAATACCGTGTCAACGATATGCTCGAGCACTCTCGGACCTGCAAGCGCGCCCTCTTTTGTCACATGGCCGACCAAAATCACTGTAATGCCAAGCTGCTTAGCGATGCGTGTTAATTGCGCAGAACATTCTCTTACCTGCGCCACTGCACCTGGTGCTGATTGCAACTCTTCTGAATAAATCGTCTGAATCGAATCAATCACTGCAATTTTTGGTTTATTGCTTTGCAAGGTGGCTAGGATCTTTTCAAGATTAATCTCAGCCAACAGTTCGATATCACTAGCATCTAAGCCTAATCGCTTAGCACGCATAGCGACTTGTTGTGGCGACTCCTCACCTGTCACATAGATGGCTTGGCTACTTTTTCCTAAATGACAAAGCACTTGTAGCAATAAGGTCGACTTACCAATCCCAGGATCGCCTCCAATGAGAATAACACCGCCTTCAACTAAACCACCGCCTAACACACGATCAAATTCTGTGATGCTAGTCGGCTGACGTGCAACATCAGCGGCTTCCACAGCACTTAACTTTTGTAATGTGCTGCTTTCAGCTAAACCGTCAAACTGCTTAGCATAGCGGTTCGTATTACTTGTTGGTTCTGCAACGCTTTCAACCAAGGTATTCCAAGCCATACAGCCTGGGCACTGTCCTTGCCACTTTGGCTCAGAAATGCCGCACTCAGTACAAATATAAACGCTTTTTGCTTTTGCCAATTAAGCCACCAGTTCCATCGACACACGTGGTGCAACAGCACATAACAATTCATAACCGACAGTACCACAAGCCTCAGCAACCGCATCAACACTAACCTGATTACCCCACAGTTCAACTGCAGCCCCGATATTAGCATCTGGCAAGTCTGTTAGATCGCAATACAGCATATCCATAGACACACGACCTAATGTGCGTGTCAGCTGGCCAGAAACGGCAATAGGTGTGCCTGTTACTGCGTGTCGTGGGTAACCGTCTGCATACCCACAAGCAACAATGCCGACGCGTGTTTGCTTATCCGCAGTAAAAGTATTGCCGTAGCCGACACTTTCGCCTTTTTCAATTGTTTGCACCGCAATAATTTCAGATATGAGATGCATCACAGGCTGCAAATCAAATGCAGCTGCTGGCGTGCCACCAATAGGGCTAGCGCCATAAAGCATAATGCCAGGACGTACCCAATGCGCATGCGCTTCAGGGTAACGAAGAATCGTCGCGGAGTTCGCTAATGATTGTGGTGCGGGTAAAGCGCTGGTAATGTCTTGAAAGCGTTTCAAGGGTGCAGCGATACCCTTGTCTTCATCCGCCGTAGCGAAATGCGTCATCAGCGTAATGTCAGCTACGTTGTCGCTACCACTTAATTGGTCATAGACTGCTTGAAAGACATTAGGACGGAAGCCCAAACGATTCATACCACTATTCATTTTAAGGTAAATGTGGACAGGCCTAGGCAGGCGTGCATTCAGCAATACTTTTAATTGTGCAGCTTGATGCACGACGATACTAACCTCATAGCTAGCAGCAATGCGTAAGGCATCTTCCCCAAAAGCACCTTCTAGCAGCAGAATTGGTTGCTCAACGCCAACCTCTCTT
>SPJO01000135.1 GCA_006844635.1 Methylophilaceae bacterium
ATGGTATCTGGGTTGATTGATGGTACTTATCAAGCTGGCAAACCTGCGTTAGCTAGTTTGCCGCCCTGGGTGTTTACGCATTATTCGTTTGGGCATAGCTTTGTTATCTGTTTACCAATCATTGCTCTTGTTGCCTTATGGAAAAAAGGGGTTGCATTCGCCATGTTGGCTTGGCCGTTTCATATCATGCTGGATTGGCCGTTTCATTCTAAGGAATACTTTCCTACGCCAATTTTTTGGCCAATTTCTGATTTTAGTATTGACGGCATTCCATGGTCTACTTGGTATATTTGGTTTCCAAATGTCGCAGGTATTGTCATCTTGTTGTACTACAGACGTCGCCAGAAGAAGAAAGCGCAAGGCGCTAAAGCCTAGGCATTTCTCATTGCATTGAACATTCAGTGTAAAATTGTAGTCAATGCATTACATCATCATGAAATCGCGCAATGGATAACATTCAAGAATTCAAACAACGTAGGGTGGCACTCATGCAACAAATGGGTGTGGGTATCGCAATTATCCCGACAGCACCGGAAGTGGCGCGCAATCGCGATAGTCACTATCCATACCGTTTTGATAGCTATTTTTACTATTTAACAGGCTTTAAAGAGCCAGAAGCGCTACTAGTCTTAATTGCGGGCGATGTGCCACAAAGTATTTTATTTTGTCGTGATAAAGACATTGAAAAAGAAATTTGGGATGGTTTCCGCTTTGGCCCAGAGGCAGCGAAAACAACATTTGGGTTTGACGCAGCCTTTAGCTTTAAACAGTTGGACCAAAAGTTACCAGAGTTGATAAGCAACCAGCCACAGGTGTTTTTTAGTTTAGGAGCGGATGTTGCGTGGGATGCCAAGGTGACTGGCTGGTTAAATGAAGTCAGAGGTTTGGTGCGCACAGGGATGAATGCGCCAGCAGCAATGGTCGATGTGCGTCAGTTGTTGGATCAACAGCGTTTAGTTAAAACGCCTTATGAAATTGCCTTAATGCGCCAGTCCGCTGAGATTGCTGCGGTTGCGCACAATCGCGCCATGCAAAAAACAAAGCCGGGCAAGATGGAGTATGAAGTTGAAGCGGAATACCTACATGAGTTTGCACGGAAAGGTGCACAAAGTCCTGCGTACACGTCGATAGTTGCTGGTGGTGGTAATGCTTGCACTTTGCATTATATTGCTAACAATGCTGAGCTTAAAGATGGCGACTTAGTGTTGATCGATGCAGGCTGTGAGTTGGATGGATATGCCAGTGATATTACGCGTACATTTCCGGTGAATGGGAAATTTAGTGGCGCGCAAAAAGATGTTTATGAACTAGTGCTAGCAGCGCAATTGGCGGCCATCGATACTGCTAAGCCGGGACAGCACTGGAATGCCCCTCATGAGGCAGCGCTTGAGATGTTGGCGCAAGGGTTTGTGGACTTAGGTTTATGTCAAGGCACGAAAGATGAGGTGCTAGAAACCGAAAGCTACCGACAGTTTTATATGCACCGCACGGGTCATTGGTTAGGCTTGGATGTGCATGATGCTGGCGACTATAAAGACCAACAAGGGCAATGGGTGCCGCTGACGGCAGGCCATGTGCTAACCGTTGAGCCTGGTTGCTATATCCGTCCTGCAGAGAATGTGCCTGAGCATTTTTGGCATATTGGTGTGCGTATCGAGGATGATGTGCTTATTACAGATAAGGGTAATGAAGTGCTGACTAAATCAGCCATTAAAACGATCTCTGAGATTGAGTCGCACATGGAGCAAGCAAGCTAGATGAGTAGTGCTAATCAGCAGCCAGTTATCATTGTCGGCGGAGGGCCTGTGGGCTTAGTCACAGCGATTGCGATGCAACAGCAAGGGTTGCCAGTAAAGGTGCTAGAAGCTAAAAAGCAGGGTGCTTCACATCAAGATAAACGTGCGCTGGCATTGTCGTTTGGCTCAAGAAATATTTTAGAGAAGCTTGGTGTTTGGGCGGCGATTGAAGCGAAAGCAACGGCGATTAACACAATTCATGTTTCTCAGCGAGGTAGCATGGGCCGTACCAAGTTAGAGGCGGAAGAACACGACTTGCCAGCGCTTGGTTATGTTGTGGCTTATGGCACATTAATGCAGGCATTAGATGGTGCGATCGATGCAAAAAACATTATCGACCAAGCACCAGTGAGTGCCGTTCGACAAGACCTGGGTCAAGCAGAAGTGGATTTCACGTCAGCTGATGAATTGACTTCATTAGTAAGCCCATTGGTAATTATTGCAGAAGGTGGGCGCAGCTTAGCCAATGTTCCTGGCTTGCAGCGGGATGCAAAAGCTTATGGGCATGATGCACTGGTGAGTAAAGTCAGTTGCGAACGATCACATGACCATATTGCTTATGAGCGCTTTACGCAGACAGGCCCAATGGCATTGTTGCCAAATGGTAAACGGGATTTTTCATTGGTGTGGACGGGCGAGCAATCCAGTATTGACCACTTGTTAACACTGGATGATGCAACTTTCTTAACAGAGTTACATACGGCTTTTGGCGATAGAGTCGGTCGTTTTTTAAGCGTGCAAAAAAGGTTGAGTTTCCCATTGCTTAAATCACAATTGACTAGCAATAACACCCCGCATGTGGTGGTGATTGGTAATTCAGCGCAAACCATGCATCCAGTCGCAGGGCAAGGCTTTAATGTGGGTTTGCGTGATGCGGATGCATTGGTTGGGCAGCTAGCGACTAGTATGCCTGCAGAGTGGGGCAGTCAAGCAATGCTGGAAGCATATGCTGCTACGCGCAAACGCGATACAAAAGGAGGCTTGCTGTTTACTGACTTCTTAGTCAATACGTTCTCTAATGATGTGATTGGTCTTTCTGGCTTGCGCAGCACGGGTTTAGGGTTGTTGGATGTATTCCAGCCCGCGAAAAACTTTTTAGTTAATAAAATGAGTTATGGCAAGTAAAGCAAAGCAAGCAGCGGCAGGTAATTATGATGTCGCCATTATTGGCGCTGGTTTGGTTGGGTTAGCTGCGGCAATCGCTCTGCATGCGGAAGGTAAGCGTGTTGCCTTAGTCGATGCAAGTAATCGTCGGACCATATTGAATGCTGCGTGGGATACGCGCATCTATGCATTGACCCCTGCAACAGAAGCTTGGTTGCGTGAGTTGGCCGTTTGGCCGCTAGTGGATACAGAACGGGTCAATAGTGTAGAGGCAATGGCGCTATGGCGTGATGGGCAGCCTGCAGCATCAGCGCCACTGATGCTGCAGGCAGAAGATGCGCATATAAAACAGTTGGCATGCATCATTGAAAACCAAAATTTAATGCATGCTTTATGGCAAAAAATAGCAGCCATTGATGTCTCTGTTTTATCGGGCGCGGCCTGTGAAGACTTGTCTTATTCTGAAAACGCAATCATTGTTACTTTAGCTGGAGGTGAACAAGTGTCAGCGAGTCTGGTGCTTGCAGCAGACGGTGCGCATTCTTTTGTAAGGCAGCAGGCGGGTGTGTCGACTAAGAACAAATCGTTTAAGCAAAAGGCGTTGGTTGCGAATTATTTGGCTGAAAAAGCACATGGCAATATCGCTAGGCAATGGTTTGCATCGCATAATACCTTGGCATTATTACCATTGCCTAAGCAACAAGTATCAATGGTTTGGTCCGTGTCAACCGAAATGGCTGATGCGTTGTTAAACCTAACCGCAGCACAATTAGCTGAGCGCGTACAAGAGCAGTCACAATCGATGTTAGGTCAACTGACACCGGTAAGTAATACGCCGTCTTTTGAGCTCAAGCAAATAACAGCCGATACAATGATTGCTGACCGTGTGGTGTTGATTGGTGATGCGGCCCATCAGGTACATCCAATGGCAGGTCAGGGCGCGAATTTAGGGTTTAGGGATGTGATGGCTTTGCAAGCTATAATGGCGTCAAGTCATCGCTTTCAGGACATCGGTGAAACCACTTTTCTGCGTCGGTTTGAAAGAAACAGAAAAGCAGATGTATTGAGTATGAATACATTAACATCGGGCTTGGATTACTTGTTTGCGCAAGACCAACAATTAATCAAGCATACGACAAGCTGGGGTATGCAGCAGTTGAATAAGCACAGCATATTAAAAAACATTTTAATCAAAGAGGCTGTTAGTTAGTGCAGCCCTATACAAAAAGGCAAAATATGAAACTTAAACATTTAGTATTAACCACATTAATCGCCGTGAGTCAGATAGCTTGTGCTGATGAAGCGAGCTTGAAGGCGAAAATTGAGAAGGCTTATCCAAAGTTTGATGTTGAAAGTATCGTAAAGACGCCGTATGGCGGGCTGTATGAAGTCTTTATGGGCGGTCAAATTATCTATACAGATGAGAAGATGACCTTTCTAATTGCAGAGGGAAAATTGGTTAACCCAGAAACAAAACAAAACATTACAGCTGAGCGGTTTGCGGAGCTGACTAAGATTGATTTTAATAGTCTACCTTTAGATAAAGCCATTAAGGTCGTCAAGGGGAATGGTAGCCGTAAAATAGCTGTTTTTTCCGATGTGGATTGCCCATTCTGTAAGCGTTTAGAACAAAATGAGCTCAGCCATATCACTGATGTGACGATTTATACTTTTTTATATCCATTAGAGCAGTTGCATCCGAATGCCGCAGCAAAATCAAAATTAATTTGGTGTGCTGATGATCGTGTCGCGGCTTGGAATGATTGGATATTCAATAATAAATTACCGAAAAAATCCGGCGAGTGTAAAGTGCCTTTAGAAGAAATTGGTCAGCTTGCAGGTAAAGTAGGTGTCAGCAGTACGCCGACTTTGATTTTTGAAGATGGAAAGCGGATGAATGGTGCACAGCCATATAAACTGATTGAGTCAGCGATGAAAGCAGCTGTTAAAAACTAGCTCGTATTCTCAGATTTAGAAAAAGCCAGCATACGCTGGCTTTTTCTATTGGTATAGCTAGCCGCCAACGACCTGACCGAGTTTAAAGATCGGCAGATATAGAGCAACGACTAAGCCACCAATGAGCACTCCGAGCACAACCATAATGACAGGCTCCATTAAACTAGATAGGCCATCCACTGCATCGTCGACCTCTCCTTGATAAAAGTCAGCAACTTTATTCAGCATGGAGTCCAGTGCGCCAGACTCTTCACCGATGGCGGTCATTTGCAACATCATATTAGGAAATACTTCGGTATTTTGCATCGCTACGGTGAGGCCTGTGCCTGTTGCAATCTCGCTTTGTACTTTCTTAGTTGCATCATGGTAGACCTTATTGCCAGAAGCGCCAGCAACAGAGTCGAGCGCTTCAACTAAAGGCACACCAGCTGCAAACATGGTGGATAGGGTGCTAGCAAACCTTGCGAGTGTGGATTTGCGAAAAACATCGCCAAAGATTGGCAGTTTTAGAATAAGCCTGTCCATGGTGTGCTGCATTTTTTCTGAGCGTTTCCATGTGTACATAAAGAACCAAATTCCACCACCAATCGCACTAAAAATAGCCCACCAATAACTTACGAAGAAATCTGAAATGCCCATTACGATCAAAGTGGGAGCTGGGAGGTCTGCGCCAAAGCTGGAAAATAACTCTTTAAATGCTGGTACGACAAAAATCATAATAACAGCCGTGATAATAAATGCGACCACGACAATTGATGTTGGGTAGATTAAGGCGGACTTTACTTTGCTTTTAATAGCAAGAATTTTTTCTTTATAACTAGCTAGTCTATCTAATAGGGTGTCTAAAATACCAGCTTGTTCACCAGCGCCGACCAAATTGCAATATAGATTGTCAAAATAAAGAGGGTACTTGCGAAACGCACCGCTTAAGCTGCTCCCTGTCTCCACATCAGCTTTAATATCACCTAATAACTTAGCAACGGCAGGGTTGTTGTGACCCTTTCCAACAATATCAAAGGCCTGCAGTAAAGGTACGCCTGACTTCATCATCGTCGCTAGTTGACGGGTAAAGAGGGTGATGTCTTTATCGGTGATTTTCCCTTTTTTAGCAAAGCCACTTTGTTTTTTCACTTTGGTGACATTAATGCCTTGCCGTCTCAGCGTAGCTTTGACAAAGGATTCACCATTCGCACGCATTTCCCCTTTGACAACTTTGCCTTTTTTATCTTTGCCTTCCCAGTTGTACGTTAATTGTTTGCTTGCGCTAGCCGCCATATCAATTCCTTATGAAAGATGCTTCTGATGTTTTTGTCGGGTAAAACCCTATTCATTGGTTACTGATTCTACTTCAGCAATAGAGGTGAGTCCTTGCATGACTTTAAGGATGCCGGAGCGCCTTAAATCGTTAACGCCTTCTTTTTTGGCTTGTTCCGCAATATCCATCGAGTTACCGTTTTCTAAAATAATTCTAGAAATGGCTTCCGTAATAGGCATTACTTGATAAATACCCACACGACCCTTATACCCACCATTGCATTGGTCGCAACCACCTTCTTTAGGCCCGAATAGCTTGAACTCTTTGGTAAAATCTTCCTCTTCAAAACCGACTTTCATGAGCGCTTCTTTAGGGACTTCAATGGGCTCTTTGCAGTTCTTGCAC
>SPJO01000134.1 GCA_006844635.1 Methylophilaceae bacterium
TTTCAGCGCGGAGTTTAGAATCGATGCCTAGGGCAGAGAAGTCATCATCATTCAAATAGGATTTTAAGGTGTTGCGAATGGTTTTTCGCCGTTGTGAAAATGCGGCGAGAACGACTTTAGATAATAAGTCTGTATCTTCAGCAACAAAAGGCATTTGTGCATGCGGTATACAGCGTACGAAAGCGGATTCTACTTTAGGCGCTGGTTTGAATGCTTCGGGTGGAATGGTTAGTAAGTATTCCATTTTTAAATGGTATTGCAACATCACACTGAGCCTGCCATAAGCGGAGGTGGAGGGCGCTGCCACCATGCGTTCGACCACTTCTTTTTGCAGCATAAAATGCATGTCTTGGATAACCGGTAAATTTTCTAGCAAATGAAATAAGATTGGCGTGGAAATGTTGTATGGTAAGTTGCCTGTGACACGTAGGGATTCGCCTAACGATGCAAAGTTGAATTTTAATGCGTCGACATTGTGAATCGTGAGTGTGTTTTTCTCGTAGCTAGGCATGGCATATTCGACATTCATCCAGCTCACAATGTCGCGGTCAATTTCAACGACGTGTAATGCGGTAATACGGTTCAATAACGGCTTCGTCAATGCACCTAACCCTGGGCCAATTTCGACAATGGTTTGACCTTCTTCGGGTTGAATCGCCTCAATAAGACTGCTGATGATGCCTTGGTCGACTAGAAAGTTCTGGCCGAATCTTTTTTTTGCTTGATGTTTCATGATGGTGTTTGTTGCTGATTAGCGGCTAATGATTCTGCAAGTGAGAGTGCTTCAAGCATGCTACCTAGCCGGATATCCCCTGTGCCGGCTAAATCCAGTGCCGTGCCGTGGTCGACTGATGTGCGAATAATAGGGAGGCCAAGCGTAATATTCACGCCCTTGCCAAAGCTGGCGTACTTTAAAACCGATAAGCCCTGGTCGTGATACATGGCTAATACGGCATCTGCCTGTTTAAGGTGATGTTCAGTAAATAAAGTATCGGCGGGTAGTGCGCCGATTAGTTGCATCCCTTCGGTGCGGAGTGTCTCAAGCACTGGGTTGATGGTCATGATTTCTTCATCGCCTAGATGCCCATCTTCACCTGCATGTGGATTTAGACCCGCGACTAAGATACGCGGCTTACTAATATTGAATTTAGTAACCAAGTCAGCATGCAAAATACGGATGGTGTTTTCTAAGCTTGTTTTCTGAATGGCTGCTGGAACAGCTGATAGTGGTAAATGTGTGGTCGCTAAGGCAACGCGTAACCCACCACCAACCAACATCATGACCACTTGCGCTGTATGTGTCTTTTCTGCAAGAAATTCGGTATGGCCTGTGAAGGCAATGCCCGCGTCATTAATAACACCCTTATGTACTGGTGCTGTGACGATGGCATTAAATAGGCCTTGTTCACAGCCTTCAATGGCTGCGTTCAGCGTATTCAGTACATATTGACTGTTTTCTGGATTTAGTACGCCTGCTGTGACGGGTGTTGCTGTCGGTAGGTGCAGCACTCGTAGTTGTTGTTGATGTGTACGTGGAA
Source organism: Methylophilaceae bacterium (assembly GCA_006844635.1). Taxonomy (GTDB): domain Bacteria; phylum Pseudomonadota; class Gammaproteobacteria; order Burkholderiales; family Methylophilaceae. The sequence goes on from SPJO01000134.1 coordinate 1,539, forward strand.
CAGTATGGTCGATAAATTCAATAGTAAGATTACGCTGCTTGGCACGTGCTTTGAGCATGTCGACATCACCGATAATGGTGATGTCGGTATCAACGCTTTGCTTTGCTAGCATTAAGCATAAGTCTGGCCCAATGCCAGCTGGTTCGCCTGAAGTGATTGCAATACGTGCAGTAGCGCTGTTCACGTTGTAGTGCTAGCGTCGCGTTAACAGTAAGCTAGAAATCATCTTCAAGCCTAAGCTCGACAAATGCGCGGTCGCGTATTTCGCTAATCCAATCTTGATACGCTTCTTCTGACTTTCGTGCACGAATCGCGCGTCGTGCTTTAATGCGTGCGGCATCTTTTGTCATGTCTTGTTTGCGGCGCTCTAGTACTTGAATAATATGCCAACCAAAAGGTGAGCGAATGGGCTCGCTAATTTCTTCTAAGGCTAGCGCATCCATGGCTTTTTCAAACTCAGGCACTGTATCACCAGGATTCACCCAACCTAAGCCGCCACCACTATTTGCTGAACCGTCTTCAGAGTATTGGCGCGCTAAGTCTTCGAACGAATCGCCATTGTCTAAGCGTTCTTTTATAGACTCCATCTTTTGTTTCGCTTCTTGTTCAGAAACGACTTCATTCAGCTTCATCAGAATATGGCGCACCCGTGTTTGATCAACAATTAAAGTTGAATCGGCAAGCCGTTTGTCTTTCACTTTAAGAATATTAAAGCCATTCGGGCTGCGCACTGGTTTTGAAACATCACCCACCTCCATGCTTTTAAGCATTTTGAATAGTGCTGGTGGAAATTGACCGCTATTACGCCAGCCCATATCGCCACCTTCTAAAGCGTTAGGTGCATCCGATAGTTTTGCGGATACTTGTTCAAAGCTTTCGCCATCGTTGAGCAAGCCTAGCACTTCTTCTACTCTGACGCGTGCCATTTCGATATCTTCTGGTGAAGCTTCTTGCGGGGTGCGAATCAAGATGTTTGCCAATTGAAATTCTTCTTGTTGGCCGTCTTTGCTGTTTTCTTGCGTAGTCAAATAGTTATCTATTTCACCCTCGCTCACATTCACGCGTCGATTGATTTCAGATTCTTTTAATCGTGAAATGGTGATTTCATTGCGCATGTCCTCACGAAATTGTGCGAATGAGATGCCATCACCCTCTAAAGCGCTTCTGAATTCGTCTAATCCCATTTGGTTTTGCTCCGCAATACGGCTAATGGTTTTATCGAGCTGTGTATCATTTACAGTAATGCCGCGCTGCGCTGCTAGTTGTAATTGCAAGTCATCTACAATCAAACGTTCAAGAATCTGTTTTCTCAACACATCATCTGGCGGTAATTCTTTGCCTTGTTTAGTCAGCTGGTTAGAAACCGTTTGTATTTTGACTTCGAGCTCGTGCTCGGTAATAGCATTCTTATCCACGATGGCGATGATGCGATCCATTTTAACGATGTCATCAGCGGCATTTGTGGAAATAGGTAACAATAGGCTCGCCAAGCTTAAACTTAGGATGCATATTTTCGAAAAAGTATTAACGGTGTAGTCTAGTTTCATTGATAGTAGTTTTGCTGTCTGTAAATGTCTGGGATTTCACTAGCACTTAAATAGCCAGGGATATCACGTCTTAATAAGTTGAGTGGGTTAGAGCCGATAGATGCTAGCCCGCCTAACTCCAGTTGGATAAAGAAACCATAGTTAGCATTTGCGGTTGCGGTTTCGACACGTTGTACAACGGCTCTTGCTTGCCAGCAACCGGCATCATATTCAAGGCCTGCGATACTTTCAATCAAACTCTTGTTGCGAATGGAGTAATTGACACGGCCAACGCCATACCAGCCTTTGCTTAACGGCCATTGGCCTGATACGTTGACTTGTTCTAAGAACTGTTGCGTATAACGATAGCCAGCATTAATCAGTTTGCCTGGCTCTGGGTTGTAGCGCGCTAAGATATTGGTGCGTAGTATGCCTTCTGAATCAGTGTTGTATTGCCAAAAAGCATTCAGCTTCCATTTGTTAGACAAATGGGCCGTCATCGAAGCAATAATATCCGAGTTGTTGTCTTCTGTTTGTGTGCCGCCTGGTAATGTGACTTTTTGGTCGGTAAAGTAATAGCGCTGACCAATGGTTGCCGCGAAACGTTCAATGCCTGTGTCATTGTCAATCATGCGTGTGGTAAACGCGAGGCTAAGCTGGTTGGCATTATTAATTCTGTCATCGCCAGTGAATTGGTTTTCACTGAATAAGGTGGTCATATTTAAGTCTGAGAGCGCAGTGTCGAATACAGGTAACAAATCTTGTTCTTTATCTGGGATATAAACATAAAACATGCGCGGCTCAATGGTTTGCGTATAGTTGTTTTTGACTACGTCTACATCACGCTCAAAATACAAACCACTATCGAGACTGAAAATAGGCAGTGTGCGAGTAGCTGAGTTGTTACTAACAGACTGGCCGTTAACGGTAAAATCGTTGTCACTTAAGTCATAGTAAGTTGCATGCACACCAAACTTTGGTTTGATGAAGCCATAAGACTGAACAAGTGGCACGGTGACGCTTGGGTACATCGTTAGGCGGTTACCAGTTGCAGCAACAGGCGCATCTTTGTTTTGGTCAAAGTAGGTCCATTGGCTATAAAAATCAGCCGTTAAATAATTCCATTCCTTATTCGCTGTCAAGGTTAATTGCGGTAAACGTTCATAAGGGTAGTTGGTATCGTCCAATGTTTGATATTTTTGCACCAGACCGTTGAAACGCCAGACATCACCAACATAATCCACACGGCCAGCTTGCGGTAAGTTGACGCGACTGGTACTAATGATACGGGTCGACATATCAGAGAAGTATTCATCATCAGAAACTTTCTCGATGTTATAACCCGCTGACCAGCCATCACCAAAGCTGTGGTTATGATTGATATTAGCAAAATAACGCTCTTCACCTGTGAGGTCATCATCATGCAGATATTCAATGCTATCAGTGCCAGAATAGTTTTCACCTAGATAACGAAATGTGCCTTGTACTTGCGGACCACGTCTACTTAAGTAGCGTAGGCCTACTGTGGCGTCTTTATCGGGTGCGATATTGAAATAGTATGGTAGCAGGGTCTCGAAACCACTACGGCTGGTAGAGCCGATTGTCGGTGCTAAAAAGCCTGACTTACGTTCATTATTAAATGAGAAGCTCAACCATGGCGAGTAAAGTAGTGGAACACCTTTAAACTCGACACGCGCATGTTTGGCGGTACCAGACTCAGTGTAGTCATCAATGCTAATTTCGCTGGCTTTAATATACCAGTCATCAACACCAACTTCACATGTGGTATAGCGCGCATTCTCAAGTCGTTTTTTTGAAGGTCCTTCAAAAAACACAGCTTCTGCATCACCGCGTGACGAGTTGAATTTTGGGTCTATTGATGCTTTGCCGATCGGTTTTGCTGCTTCGCGATAACTGTCTTGGTAAAGTTTCGGGTCATCCGTCAACGTCGTTTGTGTATTGAGTAATTTAGACTGTGTGTAAACAGTTGGATCATTATAGGTTTTAAACTTACTTGCCTCTTTATCATCCGTTGGCTTTTTCAAGGTGACGCTAGCGTTTCGCATTTCACCGATGCTTTCACTTAAGCGCATCTTTAATGCGGTGCCTTTGATTTCACTATCACCAAGATCCATGCGCGCATTGCCGTCTACATTTAATTCGTCATTGGGGATGTCATATTCAATTTTGTCACCATATATCTTTTGTTTGCCGCGGCTAATCACTGCATTGCCAGAAGCACGCATTTTTCTATCGAGGTAAAGATCCAACTTGTCACCTTCAATTTCAATCGCGCCAGGTTGAGCTTCTGGCTTAATTTCTTCTGGTACATGTGACAATTGTAGTGTCATCGTTTCCGCAAACGATAATGCGCCAAAGCTAAGGCAATAGATAGCGATAAGGCTTGCAATATGCGGTTTGGCAAGCTGTTGGCATGCCCAGTTTTTGTGTGTAAAGATATTATTCAAATGCGTTTTTGATGGTTTGTAAGAATGATAAAATCCGATATCACTCATTACGTAAAACATCTGGCAGTTATGCCTGCCAATGGACGAAACGACATTATAATGCGTAACATCAAATTAAAGAAGGTACTTTGTGGATAGACAATTACAATTAGAACAATGGCTAAAGACTGTTTTGGCCGGAAAGCCATTCACGTTAACGACCGCGTCAGCAGATGCTAGTTTTCGGCGGTATTTTCGTGTGCATCTACCAGAAGAAACGTTGATCGCCATGGATGCACCACCTGAGAAAGAAAGCTGCGAGCCGTTTGTAAAGATTGCTGAATTATTTGCAACAAGCGGTTTAAATGTACCAGAGGTGTTAGCACAGAATTTGGCGCAGGGTTTTTTATTGCTCAGTGATTTGGGTGATGAGACTTATTTAGCTGCGCTTAATGAAAAAAGTGCAAAGCAGCTATATGGTGATGCGACTAATGCGCTCATTCAATTACAACAAGCAAGCCAAGCAGACACGCTGCCCGCTTATGATGAAGCATTGTTAATGCGTGAGATGCAGTTGTTCCCTGAGTGGTATATCAATCAGCACCTCAATATCACGCTGACAGATGCGCAGCAAGAGGTGTTGGATAATACATTTAAAACACTAACGGATAATATGTTAAGCCAAGGTCAGACGTATGTGCACCGGGATTATCACTCGCGGAATTT
>SPJO01000131.1 GCA_006844635.1 Methylophilaceae bacterium
CAGCGGATTTTATACACATACTTTGTCATTTGTGGAATTGGCATATTAACTCAATAAGATATAATTAAACTATATAAGCTCTTAAAGTAATACAATTAATTGCAAAAGTAAATCACTGATAGCAATATACTTAATCAAATTAAGCGCTTGAATGCATTTGTTGTCAAATATCACTAAAAGTTGTTAATCACAGCCTACACCTTATCAGAAAAGTCGGCACTCAATCGTTAGGCCAAGTTACTTTAAGATTTAACGCAAGCGTTTAATGTGGTTCTTAATCGTGACACGGCCTGTTCTAACTCACGCATACCCAAACTGGCAAAACCTAACCGGATGCCAACAATATGGTCATTTGCATCAGAAAAGATGGCACTAGGTGTAATACGCAGCTTATGTAATGTTGCTTGCGTAAGAAATGCTTCCAATTTCACCTGGTGTTTGAAGGTCACCCAGAAAGCTAAACCACCTTCTGGCAGATTAAAATCAACAAAATCTAGCAATGTATCTCTTAGCAGTGCATCCATCGCATGACGCCGTTCTTCATAGACTTTTGCCGCCTTCAAAACATGCCGCTTAAGCTCACCTGTAGCCATCAACTCTGATACAGCCATTTCCGTGATTAAATTACCTTGTATATCAATCATCATAATTTCATCAACACAGCGGCTGACCAATTGTTCAGATGCAACTAGATAACCAAGTCTCAATCCTGGTGCCAATATTTTTGATAGTGAACCAATATGTAATATACGATCACTTTCTCCATAAGTTGCTAATGGAAAAGCAGGCTCACCAGAAAACTGGAACTCATGCGCATAATCGTCTTCGATGATGTAAAAGCCATACTGCTCGGCTAGCAATAACAACCGTGCCCTGCGCGCCTTGCTCATCATCACAGTTGTTGGGTATTGGTGATGAGGCGTGACGTAGATTGCCCGCACGGGCTGTTTCTTACATAACTTCTCTAATGCATCCAGATTCAAACCATCTTGATCTATATCGACACGCATAAGGTTTGCGCCAAAAGACTCAAAAACGTTCTCTGCCGACTGACGTGCCAAGGTTTCAACAACGACACAATCATCGTCCTTTATTAATAAGCTCGCAGCCAGGTATATACCCATTTGGCTACCTCGCACCATACAGATATTCTCTAAGCCCGCATTTAAACCTCTATGCATGCTTAGCATGTGTAGCACAGCTTCACGTAGCGACAACATCCCTAACGGGTTTTGATAGCCCAACTTATTAGACCGGCCTGAAACAATCAGCGCGCGTCGAAAAGCACGCGCAATATTCTCAAATGGCAGTAAACGCGTATCTGGATCACCATCATTAAATTCAACAAAGCCATCTTGAATAGCAACAGTTGCGCTATCATCATTTAAATTAACTTGTTGGTTTAACGGCGTTAGCCCCTCTTCTGAATATTGCCTTTCTATAGTGTCTGGCAGCTTTTCGGACACAAAGGTGCCTCTATTTCTTTCTGTGGTGAGCCAACCTTGTTCAACCAGTTCCGTATAAGCAAGCAAAACAGTTTTTCGATTAACGCCTAAGGTATCAGCCAACTTACGTGTGCCTGGCATCGCCACTTTAGGCTTCAAACGACCGCGCCTAATTTCCTTAATCACTTTTGAAGTGATTTGCGCATGCATGGATAGATGCGAATCTTTAGAAAGCTCAAAATCTAAATCCCAAACCCTTAGCATTCAGACACCCCTGAATATTTTCAATAAGCACTAGAAATGTTGCAACGTAAATTTGGTTAACCATTATATGCAAAACCACTCAATTATTTTACTTTGCATAACTGGTCCATAGTTCAACTAAATTCCGGACCATCCGGACGACATAACTTGTTAATAGTGGAGGATTTAAACTAAGTTACATTTGGTTACAATCATGTCTCTACTGTTTACATTAAAGTAACAATTTAGCAAATTTTAGTGACAATCAGTGGAATTCGAGATTTATAAGCTTACTTAAATCAGGAGATAAAACATGCAAGTAAATAAAATCAAGCTAGCTTTAGGTCTAGTGGCTGCATCAATGGCAATGCCAATGGTTGCTTCAGCTGCTGCAGACCAAGAAGCAGCAATGAAAAATGCTAACAACTGGGCTCATCCACGTGGTCAGCATGACAACCAAGGCTATAGCACATTGTCACAAATCAACAAAGGTAATGTAAAAAACCTTAAAGCTGCTTGGACTTTCGCTACTGGTGTAAACCGTGGTCACGAAGGCTCACCAGTTGTTGTTGGTAACATGATGTATGTACATACAGCATTCCCTAACAATGTATACGCACTTGATCTAAACGATAACCAAAAAATCGTTTGGTCATACTTCCCTAAACAAGACCCTAGCGTTCAAGCGGTATTATGCTGCGATAACGTTAACCGTGGTCTAGGTTTCGGTGATGGCAAAATCTACCTTCAACAAAATGATGGTAACTTAGTTGCTTTAGACGCTAAAACAGGTAAAAAAGCATGGTCAGTATTAGTTAATGATCCTAAAGTTGGCGCTACAAACACAAATGCTCCACACGTGATCAAAGACAAAGTATTGACAGGTTGTTCTGGTGCTGAGTTTGGCGTACGTTGCTTTATCGCAGCATACAATGCTAAAGACGGTTCACTAGCATGGAAAGCTTACTCAACAGGTCCTGATTCAGAAGTATTGATCGGTGATGACTTTAACTCTGCTAACCCACACTACAGCGCGCTATCTACATACCGCGATGTTAACGGTGGTAACGTTGAAGGTGGTTCTTTTGAAGCACTTAAAGCAAGCGAGCTAAAAGTTGGTGAAAAAGACCTAGGTGTTCGCACATGGTTAAAACCACAAGCTGTTAAAGATGGCTGGCAACATGGTGGTGGCTCTACTTGGGGCTGGTGGCCATATGATGCACGTACAAACTTACTATACTACGGTACAGGTAACCCATCTGTTTGGAACCCAGACGTACGTCCAGGTGATAACAAATGGTCAATGACTATTTTTGCTCGTGATTTAGACACTGGTGTGGCTAAATGGGGTTATCAAATGACACCACATGATGAGTGGGATTACGATGGTATTAACGAAGTGATCTTATTCGACAAAGGTGGTAAAACATACGCATGGCATCATGACCGTAACGGTTTTGCATACACATTCAACGCACATGACGGTACTTTAATCGCTGCTGAGAAAGTGCATCCATTCGTAAACTGGGCAACTGGTGTGGACATGAAATCTGGTGTTCCTCAAAAAGTGGCTTCAGCTTCAACTCACCAAGACTACAACGCTAAAGGCATCTGCCCAGCTGCGTTAGGTACTAAAGATCAGCAGCCTGCTGCTTACTCACCTAAAACTGGTCTAGTTTATTCTCCACTGAACCACGTATGTATGACATACGAGCCAGTTGAGTCTAAATATGTTGCTGGTCAACCATGGGTTGGTGCTACATTGACTATGTTCCCAGGTCCTGACGGTGTAATGGGTGGTTTTGCTGCTTATAACCCAATGACTAACAAAAAAGTATGGTACAACAAAGAGAAATTCTCAGCTTGGGGCGGTGCATTAGTAACGTCTTCAAACTTAGTTTTCTACGGTACACTTGATCGTTGGTTCAAAGCATTGGATGCACAATCAGGTAAAGAACTTTGGAAATTCCAAGTTGGTTCTGGCGTGATTGGTAATGCATTCACATATGGTCATAAAGGTAAACAACACGTAGGCGTGCTATCAGGTATTGGTGGCTGGGCTGGTGTTGCGATGAACTTAGGCCTAACTAACTCAACAGACGCACTTGGTGCTGCTGGTGGTTATGCTGAACTAGTTAAATACAACGCTGCTCCTGGTGGCGGTGCATTAACAGTATTTAGCCTATAATTTAGTGTTTCACTAAATTTGCTAAATTAGTTTAGTAATGCAATAAAAACACCCCGCTTCGGCGGGGTGTTTGTTTATGTACGGTACATAACTTAGTTGTAATTTGCTGGGGAGTAACATGAATTGTGCTACTATACAGATTGGTATATGGAGTGAAGCCTTTAGCGTTGAATCCTCACGATCAATTTTAATGGTTTTAACTAAACGAAGAACTTTACTTGCTGGTTATACTCTATGCTTGGTAGAGGTTTAATTACTGAGTTTTTGAATTAAATAAGGATATAAATGATGTTAAAGCAATTTAAAAAGTCTGCTCTATTCGTTAGCTTACTGTTAAGCGCGAATATTGCACTAGCAGATGCAATTGATGAGATTCCGCCGTTGAACCCAGATGAAGGGCGTCCAGGAGAGATAGCAAGGGTGCCGTCTTTGAAGGAGTTCCGCGTGTGTACTGACCCAGACAACTTGCCTTTTTCAAATAATAAGCAAGAAGGTTTTGAGGATAAGATTGCTGCGGTGCTAGCAAAAGACTTAGGCCAGGAATTGTCATTTATGTATGCATTCAATCGTTTTGGCTTTTTAAGGAATACAATTAAAGCACGACGCTGTGATGTGCTGATGGGCGTACCACCAGACTATGATCCAGTGATGACGTCTAAGCCATACTATCGGACTGGCCATGTTTTTGTGTGGCGTAAAGATAGTGGTTATAACATTACAGATTACAGCTCACCAGACCTTAAAAAAGGCTTGGTTGGAACAACAGATAAATCACCAACAACAGTACCGTTGAATGACAACGGCATTATTGGTAACGCAAAACCATATCGCATTCAGCGAAATCTAAATAACCCGCCTAGTTTAATGATTGATGATTTAGCCAAAGGTGTGATCGATGTTGCGGTCGCTTGGGGCCCAATTGGCGGCTATTTTGCGAAAAAATCTGAAGTGCCGATGGAAGTGAAGTTGGCGCCGGAGTATGAGAAGACGAATGCTAGAGGTAAAACTTATTGGAATATCTCGATTGCCGTCCGTCATGGCGATAAAGAACGCATGAAATTGATTCAAGGGGCGCTTGATCGCAACCAAGATAAAATTTTTGCTATTTTAGATGAGTATGGTGTGCCGCATGTGCCAGTTGTAGAAGGTGACGCTATTCTTAAAACCTTTAGGCAGAATAAAAAAAGACACAAAGAAGAGGCTGCTAAGCAATAATCACGAGATTGTTATTACTTTTGACATGGCCCACTAGGGTATAAATCACAAAAACAAAGTGACTATATCTTAAAAATTTAGTAGAATATTGGGCTTATTTGAGTCAAGCAAAATCAAAAGTTCTGTCAACCAAATAATTTATCATTCGTTAAATGAGTGTGCGCGTAGTCGTTAGGAGTTATTGGCACTAGGCCACTCATTTTGTTTAGTAGATACAGGGAGATCACATGTTAGGTAAGAAAACATTAAAGTCAACTTTGTTAGCTGGTCTGATGACAGTTGCAGGTATGGGCTTTTCACTACAAGCTAATGCAGCTTGTGAACTAGTTTCAGTAGTTGATGGTAAACCACTAAATATTAAAGTGACAGCAGAAGATTCTGAGCACGCAAAAACGTTCTTAGAAACTTGTAAAAATCCTTATACAAAATTAGTGATTGATGGTCAGAAAGACTATGAAGCGCTGATTGCGGCAAAAGCTAACGCTAAAGGCGCTGAAATGAAAGAGCTTAAAAAGAAAATTAAAACAAGCGCTTTCGGTAAAGCTAAAAAGCTTTATGGTCTAAACAACTGTACTGGTTGTCACGGTGGTAAACTTGAGGGCGTAATGGCACCAGGCTTACGTAAGCAGCCTAGTGGCGGTCAAAGTCAGTATGATAATCAATGGGTATACCCACAAAATGCGACTGACAAAGGTATGTTTGAAACCATTGCTGGTGGTACACCAGGTAAATCTGGCGGTACTATGTTTAAATGGCACAAGCAAATCGAAGGTCATACAGGTGGTGGTTTAACGACTGATGACATTCTACAAACAATCGCTTATATTCGTGCAAACTATGCAGGTAAAGGCGAGAAAGTTTGGCTAAAATAATTTTTAGTTAATTTCAAGTTGTACATGACGGCTACACATTTGTGTGGCCGTTTTTTTTGATTATTAGGTAATAAAAGGTAGAATACCGCAGGGCTGCAATTATTAGTGACGCCTAGGTGTGGTAACACGCAATATTAGATAATGTTAGGAGTATTTTCTTCATGAGTAAAATTAAAATTAGTGCCTTGCTGTTAACAACAGCGATGGCTTTATCCGCATG
>SPJO01000130.1 GCA_006844635.1 Methylophilaceae bacterium
GCTACTTGTACAGTTGGTACTGCAGGGACTGGCGCGATTAATACAGAACAAGCAGTCATTGACCAGTTAACCAAGTTTAGTAGTGCTAATGGTCAAACTTGTGATGGTGCAGACCCCACAACACTACTAGGCCCATACCTACGTAAGGGCATCCCCGCAGAGCCTATTTCTAATAGTGCAACGATTGCTGTTGCGACAGCTGGTACCCCTTTAGCACCATCAGCGGCAACAGGTGGCTGGGCTTATGATACGAAGACAGGGCAAATTGTTATGAATAGTAATGCGACTGACAGCAAAGGTAACGCTTACTCAACACATTAGTATCACGCGTAGATTATCAGGGCGGCTGTGATGCATAAAAACATGACACGGGGATTTACCCTGATAGAACTGCTGATTGTCGTTGTGCTATTAGGGGTTATTGCAACGGTATCGCTGCCCTCTTTTTCTGCTTACGATCAACAAAAAATCAATGTCGCGGCGACAGAAGCAGCGAATATTTTACGTTTAGCCATCAGCGAAGCCAGACGCACGCAAGGGTATGTACTGGTTGATGGTCAAAGTAAGCCGGGGCATCTTCAACTCTATTATTCCAATGCCCTGGCAGAACAACCCCCAGCAGCAGGCACCAGCGCAGTGATGGACCCACTCACAAAAACAGCAATTGACCTTAATGTGATTGATGGCACTTTTTCTCAAGGGGTTATCTTGTCGCCAGCATTCATCACTGGTGGAAGTCCATATCCTAGATTATTAATCGATGGTTCTAAGGCAACAGAGATGCACGTATTTGATGCAGCCAATAACAATAAAGGTGTTTTGCAATCAGGTAGCGGTATTTCGCTGACATTAGGCGAACATCAACTACCTGTTTATCTGGATGAAAAAACGGGCTTGGTCACTTGGTATGGCCACTTTTAAGTCAGTCATGCATCGTATTAACTCCAATCAAGCTGGTTTCTCTTATGTCGAGGTCTTGGTCTCTGTGGTATTGCTTGCCATTTTGCTAGTGCCAGCATTGCAGGCGTTGAATACAGGTATTCTTAGCAATGAAAATAATTTGCTAGCAAGGCAACTTAACCTACGCAACAAGATGGAAGAAGTCCTTAGTAAAACACATCTCGTGCTGTTGACAGAAGCAGAATCAACCGGAAATTCGACGACTTCGATCAGTGCAGTTTTTTCTGATCCTAATGATGGTAGCGTGCCAGATCGGCGCTTAGTCAATCTTTACCGTTTTGACCCAGTGCATAACCACCATAAAACGAAACCAACCAAGGTTGGTGAACTACATGAAGAGGTCATCCATGTCAGTGTCTACTATGAAAGTGAAGGGACTGGTTCTGCGTTGGTGACCTTGGCTGGGGGGTGGTGGTAAAGTGAAATCGTCCTTACATGCACAGCAAGGTTTGACACTGATTGAGCTGATGATTGCTATCGTTATTAGCGCCATCATCATGGCATCACTCAGTAACTTAATGAAACTTGGGCTTGATGCACAAATAACGGTTCAAACACGGAGTGAATTAGCTTATCGAGGTCAATTGGCGATAGAGCGTATTAGCGATAGCATTCGCGCGACTGAGCCTAAAATATTAGTGGCAACCGGTGTGACAGATACAACAGGTGATTGGCTTGCGCCAGCTGGCTGTACGGGTAGCGCATGTTTGATGTTTTGTCGCAAAGCCACGACCAATGAGTTAATCGAAACGACGACCGCAGATACCGCATGCGCGGGGACCAATGTACTGTCAAACTTCGTTAGTTACTTTTCAGTATCACTGCCTAATAATACAGGGCCAGTCGATCATCCGTCTATTCTGATTACCTTGGAGTTAAATGATTACAGCACTAGTCATACACTTAGTTTATCTTCTGCTGTGCGATTGGGAGATGGCACATGATGGCGTTATACACTAGCCGTGTAAAAGGCTTTACCCTGCTGTCTGTCGTGCTGGTGATGAGTGTGATTGCATCGATTGCATTTTTGTTAAACCGAGATAATGGCATGAACATAAAGATAGTGAGTAGTCAGTCAGATATTAACCATGCGTATTATGCAGCAGAAGCGGGACTGCAAGCCGTTAACAGTAAGATACAGGCTGCAAGTTGTGGTGGGCTACATCCTACTATCACTAGCCCTGTTACGAATAACGATCTAGGTGGCGCCAGCTACTCTGCTTATGCGACCACTTCAACTGGTGATGTGGTCAACTTAGTTTCCGTCGGGACCTATAACGGCACTTCCATCACGCTGAAACATGATAGTGCCTATGTGTATGAAATCGGCACAAAAAGCTATACGCTTGATAACGCGTCTGACACGATGATTGCACAGGGCAGCAACAATAATTACGGCGCTAGAGAGAGATTGAAATTGAGAATGAAGGTACTTATTTTCAGCGCTTGTTATTTAAATTTGACTTGTCTATTTTTCCAGCAGGTAGCTGGCCTATTCAATCGACTTTTACCGCTTATTCACCAGACTTTAGTGGGTCAGCGCCTGTGGCGCTGAATCGGGTCACCAGTAGTTGGACGGAAACAGGCGTTAATTGGTTCACCAGAGATGGCGCTACCCCTTGGTTAACGCAAGGGGGAGATTATCACCCTACACCAATCGCTGAGGTAGAATTTTCTAATTTTCTGGTGGTGGTCAATATCATGCGTTTGATACAACAGCAGCGACCATTGCTTGGATGAATGGCGATTATCCAAACTATGGCTTTATCATGCGCTTAGTCAACGGCTTACTTGTGCCCGGTCAAGATTACCTCTATGCGACTAGCGACAATGCAACTGCTGCATACTGGCCGACATTAGCGATTCAATATTTACAGCCATGTGGGACCACTGGCCCAGGGGCATGACAGCATCTAATGGCCTTAGTAAAGGTATCACTTAGCCACCACTTATGCGACTATCCGCATAGTTGAGAATAGCGGCAACAATCCCTTGTTAATCAACAAATAGTGAAAGCCATTCAGCGTTTATTATCAGGTTTAATCCATTATTTTAAATCTGCATGTCATTTTCGCTAAAAAATATAAGCAAACCGATCGAAAGCTTGCTCCCGGGTCAAGGGGGTCGGTGTCATATTGGTTTGTATGTCGGTTACGACTTATTGAATCTCGTGCAGATGAAGCGAGAATCTGGGCGCACAAGCGTGAGGGCGATTGCTTCAATTCCATTTGAAGGTTCAAGAGAAGCGCTATTTCAACAACCAGAAAAGTTGAAACCGCTCATTAAGCAGGCATTTGCTAGTCAACCATTTAAAGGAAAAAAGGTCGTTTCATGCTTGCCCGCTGATTTAATCAAAATTATCACGGTGAGCTTTACTGCTTCTGATGATCAAACTGATGACGCATCCATTGCAGCAGAGTTACGTGAGCGCATCGGTGATGAGCTCGACCAGATGGTCGTTGACTATATGTTAATGCGGCAAGCAGACAAAAGCTCAGATAAGCGCGAGGCAATCGTGGCACTATTACCGCGTGAGCAAGTCATTACTTACCTCGACTTTTTAACGAGTGCAGGCTTACAGGTAGAGGCCTTAGATATTGGTCCTTCGGCCTTACGAAACCTTGTTGTGAATGCAAGCACCCAAAACACAGCAGACCCAGCAGAGCTACCTAATGTACTACTTGCAAACTTTGGGAAAAAGGCTAGCTTTATTAGCATGATTTGGGGTCGTCGTTTAATGTTAGACCGTGCGGTCGACTTCTCTGAAGATCGACTCTTCGAGCGCCTAGAGCAAGTGTTAGATATGCCAAAAGCACTCGCCACTAATTTACTATTAGAAACGCATGTCAGCGAAGAGTCGGCAGAAATGAACAAAATGATGGCCGAAGTGCTCAGGCCAGAAGTGAATCAGCTACTCCAAGAGATTAATAAAACATTGGTCTATATGGCCTCAAAAACACGTGGCAAATCAGTTGATAAAGTTTATCTGATTGGCCATACCGCACATTATTCAATTATTCTAAATAGCTTGCGTGAGCAATTAAAGATACCGGTAGAAATATTAGACCCGCTCGATATTTTTTCTGTCGAAACCAAAGGTTGGAAAGCTCCGAACTTAGGCAGAAAGTCTGGTATCGCATTAGCAGCAGGTCTTAGCTTGAGAGGTGTCCCACTCTATGGTTGATATGAATCTAATTCCTGATGATTATCAACAGGAACACTTAATCAAGAAAGCACTGATTTACTTTACCGTGGCTTGCACGGTGGTCCTGCTTTGCCTAATCTCTGGCAAAGCTTTTTTCAGCTATTTTATATGGCGAGATACTGCAGACCTTGCACATAAGGAGCAGATTTTACAAACTAAAAAAGCAAGTGCGGCCGAATCCCTTCGGAAGAAACAAATCGCTGAGCAAAAAATTGCCACGTTAAACGCCTTACGCGGTCATGAGCATGTTTCAATCTTTCTGAGTGCTATTGATCAGGCCCATACTGATGGCGTTTGGTTTAAACGCATTAACTATGTCCACCAACATGTGTATGACACTGCAATCGCGACAACTAGCGAGTCAACAGTCAGTGGAACGCTCCATCGTGCCGTTGTAATGGGTCACGCCTTAAATCATTCTATGCTGGCAACATTTATGCGCCAATTAAATACGATTGAAGGCATGACGGATTTGCACCTTGTAAATACGGGTGCAAGCCTTTATGCCAACACACCCATCGTGGACTTTAACCTGAGTGTCAACATTAACGAGACAAACCAGAGGCAATCGATATGAATAGGATTGTCCAATTTTTAGTTAAATTTGATGCACGCTTAGTCATGGGTGGAATGCTACTGTTTGTCACTTTATTCGCCGTTGAAGGCTGGCAGCTTGTGCTTAAAAGAAGCTATCTAGATTATCAACAAACAATGACTGATAAAGCAACATTCCTTAAAACGGAAGCTCAGTTCGCGACTCAGATTAGTGGCATAGAAGAGAGCGTGCGCGCTGTTGAGCAGATGTATGCAACGTTAGATGCTGAATTTAAACAGCCTGCTTCTGATGATGAAACAACATCGGTCATAGAAGCACTAGACCGCTCGGCAAGTCAATATGGTGTGGCATTAGCGAGTGTTCAGCCAGAGGGAAAGAAAAGTATTTCACATTTTGATGCGCTTTCTTTTGATATCAGCGCAGTCGGAACTTATTTACAACTAAGCACATGGATGCTGAGCTTCACTCGCACGCTAGATCAACATGTATCGATAACGGAGTTTGATATGAAGGCCGACAAGGAAAGCGAGCAAATTACGCTTTCCTTATCAATTGTACTCTATCGCCCTTCACAACTGAATGAGGTCACTCAATGATTAAGTTATGCATCAATTTATGGGCCTTATTAATGACGGCCAGCCTTTCCTCACCAGTTTTTGCTGAGGTCACGCTAAAACACGACCCATTTGCACGACCTGTATTAGCAAAAGCCGCTTTAGAAAGTGACCAAACGGATATTACAGTGAATGACGATGGCCTATTTGATCCACAGCTCATTGCAGTGATGGTCGCCGGCAAACACTCCTTAATTAATATCAATGGCTACATTCTAAAAGTCGGTGAAGAAATCGATGGTCATCGTTTGGTCAATGTAAAAGACCGTCAAGCAGTCTTCAAAAAAGGCCGTCAACGTATTGTGATTGATATGGATATGACGGTCGTACGCGAAAACAAAGAACGAGGTGAAAAATGAATATCATCAAATCGATTATCTACGCAGTCTGCATGAGTTGGTTTATCAATGGCAGTATGGTTAGCAGTGTGATCGCAGCCGAAAAAAATCTTGCTGATGAGCTCATTACGCTGAATTTTCGTGAATCTTCAATCCAAGAAGTATTTGATTTTCTCTCTCGCAAAGATGAAGTCAATATTATTTTAGGTAAAGGGGTTGCTGGCAAAGTATCCGTTAACTTGTATAACACCACGACAAGCGATGCGATTTACAAGGTCGCAGAGGCTGCCGGCTATGCCGTGGAGTATCGCCAAGGTGAATATGTGATTTTAGATTATAAAGATGCTGGTCTGGAACACCCTAGCGGAATGCTAGAACTTAGAACGTTTAAAGTACAGTATTCAAACCCTGAACAAGTGGCTCAAATTTTATCTAAGTATGTTTCTCGTTATGGCAAAGTGACACCGCTGATTGACAGGCGAATGATTG
>SPJO01000151.1 GCA_006844635.1 Methylophilaceae bacterium
GAATGCCGGCGATACTGTTACCTACTGTGCCTAGGCTAAGGTTTTTAAATAGCGCGCCGCCTAGATTGCCACCAATTGCACCTAATAATAACTGAATAATGAGTTCCATATTAAATCTCCACTGAGTATTAAAATTAAAGTTATTTTCATTGGCGAGATTACAGATTCTATTTTTATTGATACATGCTTACGCCAACCTAAGCACCCGTCTATGCAGGTAAACGGATAAGTCATTCTATGCTTATCAGTGTGATCTGACCATGGTATGGATATAGATATAACAAAAGTTAACAATCTATGAACAGTGGTTAAGCGGGTGTATGACTAAGGCGTGATGGTTAATGGTTGTTGACTTCAAACAACAAAAACTGTGTGACTTGTCGATTGGAAAAGTTATTATCCGAGACGAGTAGTAGTGTGCGGTTGCCATTTTCTAAGCGCTTACCCCAAGTGATGCCTTCTATATTGTCGATATCGAGACCTTGGTAATGGGGCGGGATGTCGAGAATCACTTTTCTGGTCATGGGGGTGTAGTCAGTGCCAATTAAGCTGTCTCTTTGGCTGACATCCGTTGTGTCTGATGTGATTTGGGTTTCTACGATGCGGATATAGTTGCCTGTGCCTGCAATAAAAGCACGTTCTAGTGCTAAAAAACGGTTGTTGCCAATGCTGAGCAGCTCTGTGAGGCCATTCACTTGGAAAATAGTTAAGCCGCCATGGTTAGGAATCGCTGGCAGGATATAGGCGTATTGCTTAATGGCTTCTCCAGAAGTTGGATTGAAGGCGGTAATCCTGAGTGCGCTGTTGTTAAAGTCGGTGGCGACATGACCGTCTTGTATGAGGGCATCTTCGTTGCCAACATAGACAATGCCTTTTTCATCGACGGCTAAGGCTTCAAATAATTTATTATCGCGTCCACCATGGGTTTGTTTGTCCGTGTAGTTGTAGCGGGTGGGGTGCTTAAATGCGCGTACATATTGGCCATCTTTATTGATTTCATGAATGAATGGCTGATGTCGTTTATCTGCTTGTTGGCTAAAGTTGCCTTCACTGGACCAATATAGATTGCCATTAGGCGCAAGGCGAATAGACTCAGGGTCGACGGTTGGTTGGGCGGGAAACCGCGTGCCATTGGGCTGTTTGAGGAATGTTTGTTTTTCAATGCTAACGTTTTGTAACCCTTGAGCATCATAGTCAATTCGCAGTTCAAAAAATACGGGATGGCCTTTTGCGCCGCCTCGATTGTCTGATATGGCGTAATAACGATTGCCTTTAATATGATCAATCCCCGAAATGCCGCCAAACTCACTACCATTGAATTGCTTGCCTGTTGGGATGGTGTAGCTATCAATAAAGTGCAGTGACAGTGGCTCAGCTGTTACATTGAGGCTACTCAGCAAGAAGGTGATAGCGTAAATTATTTTCATATCATGGATAACGGATTAAACGATGATTATCGCAAGCGATGATGAAATTCGAATGACGTTATCTTCTTTTTCTAGCTGTGCGATACATGGCGTAGGCCATGATGCCTATGCTGGTGAATAAGAAAATAGCGATGGCGATTAGGTCGTCACTTAGGTTGGGCTCCAAGGAGGCGATATCTGGTTTGTTGGGGTTGTAATAGACATTGCGTTTCGTCCCAGCGGCATAATGTTGCTGAACGGCTTCTTGAATGTGTTGATCCGTGTGATGATCGATGAATAAGGTTTCTTGCTGTTGATACTGATTGCCACCTACGCTGTATTGATAGCTAATCTTTGCGGAGTAAGTGGTGATTTGATCACCTGTTTTGTTGCGCCTTTGGCGTTGAATAACTTCGCTGCTGGTTACCTCGCCCAGTACTTTCGGCCAGTCGTTACTGTTTAGTTTGTTTGGGACAGTGACAAATGTGAAGTAGATGGAACCGAGAATAAGTAGGGTATAAACAACCGTAAAAGGCCATCCCATCGTATTGGCAATGCGCTTAAAAATAACGTTATCTCCTGTTTTGTTATTAGGATTTTAACGTGTTTCTAGGGTGACGTTAAGTTAGCCGTTGGCTTGAGACCATGATCGCTTGATGATGCCGACCAAACTCATCACGAGCAGGCCGCCAGTGGTGCCGCCGATGATGTCGCTAATGAGGGGGTTGGTCATCATGGGTATTGCTGAGGCTAAAATTTGCGCGCCTATACCGCCGCCAATAATACCTGCAATGCTGTTGCCAATGGGTCCTAAACTGATTTTCTTAATCAGTACGCCGCCAATATTGCCACCCACTGCGCCTAACAAGAGTGATGTGATGAGTTCCATTTGCTGTCCTCCTTACTTACTACAACTGACCGTCATGCAGCCGATTGTTTCGTGCGTTTTATTATTGTTTGATTACTATTAGAGCATAAAACTATACGCCTGTATGGTTTTATTGCGCTTACTCTGTAAAAAATGAGAAAAAACGCTCCAGGGAATATGCCTGGAGCGTAGGGGATATCAGAAAGAAACGCTCGGATTATGACGTTTCTTTCATCAAGGAAAATTAAATCATAGCTACCTTAATCGTGCATTAGGTATAACAATCATTTACATTCTCAATTTTTAAACAATGACATCGTTTGTTCTTATTGTGGACATGCTGATGTCATGAACGCCGTTTACTATATAGCACTCAAGAAGTGAGGCGGCTATGTTAAGAATCATTAAGACAATGGCCTGTGCTTAGCCAGCCGTATAAAGTGATCGTAATGTTAATTTTAAAAGGTAATTGTGAATAGTTCTTCCATCGTAATGGCGTTTATCATCGCCGGTGTATTGAGTGTTGTGGCGCATAATATAGTTGTTGGGCCAATTGTGGTTGGTTCAGAGCGCGCAGTGCATATGGGTCATGCTCAGGTTTTGGAACAGGGCAGCGCGCATGTTTCTGCTAAAAAGGTAAAAAAACCGCAGTCGCTAAACTTTGTGCCACACGCGAAATAAAGCGCTGAGACTTTTCTGCGAGCACAACAGCATAAAAGTCTGTACGACCAATCATTTTCCCGAACTCCCGTTCAAAGCTTAAGTTGTGCTCAGTGGCATTAATTTCATTAGTCAGTAAGAATAGCTGACCATTTTCATCCACACTGTTCGATAATTTCCACGCAGCAATTTCTAGGTTGCGCGCTACGTTGTAAATTTTTTGTGGGTCGAGGTTGTCTGGAATAAAGAACTCAGTTTTGTGATTATGTGCTTTGGCTAACATTGTTTGTAGGCCAACGATAAATGCGAGTACGCGGTCGCCTTGATATTGATTGTCAAATGCAAGAAAAATAGCAGCGGTGTCTTGTTTATTCTCAATGGCTTCAAACTGCCATTGGTGCTGTTGATCTCCTTCAAAAACCCATTCCGCCATCTTTTCTGCTGAATCTGTGGTGCTTTTGGCAAGCTCACGTGGGTTTCGCTTGTACAGTTTAATCATTAGTGACCGCAAGCTTTGTGTATTTGCTCTGTACTCCATATCAGCGAGGCGGTCGAAATCAGTCTTGGCTAGTTGATTGAGGCTTGCACTGTCGTTATTGGTGGGAACTTTGCTCGTGTTTAGGAATGGGTTGTTTGCGCATGCACTTAAACAGCAAATGCTGAATATAAGCCAAATAATTTTCATGCAAGTGCTTTGCTTTGGTCGATGGACACGCGAGATTCTGGGAAGGTGATGCTAAAGGTACTACCTTCACCAATGTTGCTGGTGATGGACAGTCTTGCTTTATGACGGTTGAGAATATGTTTCACAATGGCTAGCCCTAGGCCGGTGCCACCAGTATCTCGACTACGGCTATTGTCCACACGATAAAAACGCTCAGTGAGCCGGTCAATATGTTGTGCCTCAATACCAATACCGGCATCTTTGACACTGAAAACCGCTTGCCTGTTGCTATCGAGTGCCCAACTAATATGAATCGGGCCACCATCCGGCGTATAACGGATGGCATTGCTCGCTAAGTTGGTGAAAGCACTAATCAGTTCAGCTTGGCTACCTTTAATATCGACGCCTTCTACTGCATCTAATGTGATTTGGTGTTTCCCGTTGCTGAGTGCATTAGCGTCGCCCTGAATCATCGATAATGTTTTTTGCATATTAATAATGGTGCGTTCAGGCGCTTCATTATTGCTTTCTATTTTAGACAGCGTGAGTAAGTCTTCGATAATCAGGCGCATCCGGTTCGTTTGCGTAATCATCATATCGAAATAATGTTTGGTGCTTTCTGTGACGATGTCTTCACCATCAACCATGGTTTCTAAGAAGCCGCCGACCACGGTTAAAGGTGTACGCAATTCATGCGACACATTAGCAATAAAATCTCTACGCATGGTGTCGATCTTTTCTTGCACGGAAATATCGCGACAAATGAGTAGCTTTTGTGCTGTACCAAAAACAATGAGCTGGATTTGTAATGTGGACTCGGCATTGCGAATCGACTTGACGATAATTGGTTCTCGATAGTCTTGCGCATTCAGGTAATGGATGAACTCGCCATAACGAACTAAATTTTGTACGGGCTGATTCACATCTTTATATAGCTCAAGGCCGAGCAATAGTTCAGCTGGTGGGTTACACCATTCAACCTCATTGCGGTGATTCAATACGACAATGCCGTCTGGCAATGCATTCGTAGCACGTTTGAAGCCTTCTAATGCAGATTCTAACTCTGCTTCTGCACGATAGTTTTTACGTTGCTGTTGAAATAATGCTGAAAAGACGTTTTCCCAGATGCCGCTACCTTCAGGCACATTGTTGAGGCTGGGGTCTTGTAACCAAACATATAGCTGGTGAATCCAGTGAATATGGCTGGCGATATACACAATTAACGAGAGGCAAAGGAAGGCGAGCGCTGCAATCGCGCCAGCAATTGCCCAGATAGCAATTGATATTGCAATCAGGCTAATGCCAACCCAAAATGTTTTCCAACGGATATCTTGCACAGTTAATTACCCATATAACGTGCGCTTATTATAGTGCTTTTTGATGAGTGAAATATAGCGATAATTGCATTAATTGAACGCTTTTTATCTGCGCTATTTCAGTTAATCAAGCCGTTTGCTTAAAAGAAACGTTGCGGTTAATTGGCTAGGGCTGAAAGCCGATAGCCTGAACCACGCACCGTTTGGATTAAATCTTGATGGCCTGATGTTGATAGCGCATTCCTTAAACGACGAATATGCACATCAACTGTACGGTCTTCGACAAACACGCGGTCACCCCAAACTTTGTCTAAAAGCTGACCTCTTGAATGTACTCGCTCAGGGTTGCTCATGAAGTAATGCAATAACCTAAATTCCGTTGGCCCTAAATCTACAATCGTGCTGTTACCTGTCACGCGGTGTGTTGTTGGATCCAATAATAGCCCTTGAATTTCAATCGGGTCATCAGTCATTTGCGGTGCTCTACGACGTAAAACCGCTTTGATACGCGCATTGAGTTCTCTAGGGCTAAATGGCTTTGTGACGTAATCATCAGCGCCGACTTCGAGGCCGCGCACTTTATCAAACTCATCGCCGCGGGCAGTGAGCATGATGATAGGGATTTGTTTGGTTGCTTTGTCTGACTTGAGCTTTCTTGCAAAGTCGATGCCATTCATATTCGGCAACATCCAATCCAAAAGAATTAAGTCAGGGATAGTGTTGCGTAATAGTTCTTCCGCATGTTCTGCGCTAATGGCGCGCAACGGGGTGTGACCTGCTTGGGTGATATTGAGGGCTAATAACTCTTGAATAGCAGGTTCATCTTCAACAACTAAAATATTTGCAGGCATTTGTACTCTAACCTTTGAAAAGATACCGCGATAGTATGTGACTATAATATTGCAAATTTATGACATGTAGCAATTTTATTTTTTACTAAATATGTCATTAGTTAATTGCCATTTTTGCTTTTTTGTAACAATATGTAACGTAGCTAAGAAATGATAACCATAAAGTGATGTATCGGGAGGCAGCATGGCAGGTTTTTGGGATAAAGAAAATACAATTGCAGGTCAGGGTTTTAATCGTTGGTTAGTACCACCAGCAGCACTGGCGGTGCATTTATCAATTGGGATGGCGTATGGCTTTAGTGTGTTCTGGAAGCCACTCGGCAATGCGTTAAAAGGTGCGTCAGGCGAACCGTTAGCAGCCTGTGCTGCTGGAGCCACTACATTTGGCGATAAATTAGCAGGTACTGCACGTGCTTTGTTTGCCACAGACTGTAACTGGACGCAATTCGACTTGGGTTGGATGTACACCCTTTTCTTTGTTGTGCTGGGTTGTTCTGCAGCATTGTTCGGTGGTTGGTTAGAGCGTGAAGGTCCGCGTAAAGCGGGTGCCGCTGCTGCTGTGTTATGGGGTGGTGGCTTACTCATTTCTGCCTATGGCATCTATGTGCATCAACTTTGGTTGTTATGGCTGGGGAGTGGGGTGATTGGCGGCATTGGGCTTGGCTTAGGCTATATCTCCCCGGTTTCTACACTCATCAAATGGTTCCCTGACCGGCGTGGACTGGCAACGGGCATGGCGATTATGGGTTTTGGTGGTGGCGCCATGATTGGCTCACCAATGGCGACGAAATTGATGGAGCACTTTTCGACCGCGACTGAAGTTGGCGCTTGGCAAACCTTTGTTGTCTTAGGTTTGGTTTATATAGTATTTATGATGGCGGGTTCTTTGGGTTATCGCGTGCCAGCCAATGGTTGGAAGCCAGAAAATTGGACGCCACCTGCGAAGCAAGATAATGCCATGATTGCATCACGGCACGTCCATCTTAATCGTGCGCATAAAACGCCACAGTTTTGGTTGATTTGGGTTGTGCTTTGCATGAACGTATCTGCGTGTATTGGTATTTTAGGCGCCGCTTCGCCGATGTTGCAGGAAACCTTTGCTGGTGCATTGGTCGGGCAACCAGATGTTGGTTTTTCAGAACTGAAAAATAACGCAGAGATGATCGCAGCAGCAGCGGCTGTTGGCGCTGGGTTTGTTGGGTTGATTTCGGTGTTTAATATTTTTGGACGTATCGGTTGGGCGAGTTCATCTGATAAGTTAGGCCGAAAACGCACTTACTTTATTTTCTTTGTGTTGGGGGCAATCTTGTATTGCACAGCGACCTATGCCGCTGGGAATAAGTCATTAGGGTTGTTTGTGGCTTGCTTCTGCATTGTGTCATCCATGTATGGCGGTGGCTTTGCTACGATTCCTGCTTATCTGGCGGATATGTTCGGTACGCAGTTTGTTGGTGCGATTCATGGTCGCTTGCTCACGGCGTGGGCAACGGCTGGGATTTTAGGGCCTGTCGTGGTGAACTACTTGCATGACACCCGTTTAGAAGCTGGTGTGCCATTTGATGAAATTTATGCGCCTATTTATTTGATTTTGGCTGGTATGTTAGTGATTGGTTTTATCGCTAACTGGTTGATTAAACCGGTTGCTGAGCAGGATTACATGACTGATGCAGAGCTAGAGAAAGTGCGTGCAGCAGGGCATGAGACTGTGAAGCCTGTCGGTGACGTACAAACGAGTGCTGGCAGTCATCCAGTCATGACCTTTTTAGCTTGGTCAGCTGTATTAATTCCGATTGCTTATGGTATCTGGAGTACGGCACAAAAGGCTTGGGCATTCTTTAGTTAACTGATTACGTCGCTTGGCGCTGTTTTTGCTCGAAATAGCGTAAAATACTGCTTTTAGGTATATGTGAGAGAGTATTTTGAATAAAATAGCACAAAATTTAGACGGCGCAGGCAAAAAGGTAGGTATCGTCTTATCACGGTTTAACAGTAATATCGGTGACGGTTTACTGGATGCCTGCCATGCTGAATTGCTAAAACTAGGAGTGGCAGCGGAAGATATTACGATTGCCACAGTGCCAGGTGCGTTAGAAACCCCATTAATTCTCAGTCACATGGCATTAAGTAATCGATATGATGCCTTGATTGCCTTAGGAGCGATTGTACGTGGTGAAACCTACCATTTTGAAGTGGTGGCGAATGAATCTGCGCGCGGTGTTTCTGAAGTCCAGCTCAATACAGGGGTCCCTGTGTCGAATGCGATTCTGACCACAGAGAGTAATGCGCAAGCCGTTGCTCGGATGGACGTCAAAGGTGCTGAGGCTGCGCAAGTTGCCATCGAAATGGTCAATTTGGTTGCAGCTGTATGAGCGATATGACCACAGATACCAACAGTAAGAAAAAACGTAAGCCAAGCCGTAGTCGTCGTAAATCAAGAGAGTTGGTCCTGAAGGCAATCTACCGCATCATGATGAATGAAAGCGACTTGAAACAGGTGTTCTTGGATATGAAGGATGATCCAGATTACGGCAAAGCAGACGAAGGCTATTTTAAGCAATTACTGAATGGTGTGATGACGCAATTGAGTGAGTTAGACACGCAAGTGGCCACTTTCATAGACCGCGCCTTAGACGAGCTCAGCCCGATTGAGCATGCCATTTTAAGAGTGTCATCTTATGAGCTGATTTTTGATGTGACGATTCCATACCGTGTAGCCATTAATGAAGGTGTTGAATTAGCAAAAACATTTGGTGGTGCCGAGGGGCATAAGTACATTAATGGAGTACTCGACAAAGTAGCCGCGAAGGCAAGGCCAAATGAGTTTAAAAGATAACGGTTAACTTTAAGTAGTAAAAGTGTACTCGATACCCGTTTGGGGGATAGATTTTTTAATGGGCATTATGGTTTAATAGTGCCCAATTTTCAACGATGCAAAAAAGGTGTTTGTTTATGAGCGTAGAAAGAATTAGAGAGATAGTACAAGAAACGATTGATGCCTCAGGTCTTGGTATTGAAGTGGAAGATGATATGTCCTTAGTTGAGGGTGGTTTGCTTGACTCTATGAGTATCGTAAGGTTGGTGCAAGACTTACAGCAGGAGTTTGATATCGACATTGACTTCGGCGACATTACGATTACTAACTTTGATTCAATTAATGTGCTTTCCGCGTATGTTGAAGATAGGAAAGCTGGCGCTTGAGTTACGCTTTATGTGAACTTGTTGAGCAGTCTTTCGAGCAGTATAGCCAAAAAACGGCACTTATCTTGCCGCAAGCGATGGGTGAGGCTATTCGCTATACCTATGCTGATTTGGCTGACATGGCAGGGAAGGTGTCGAGTCTACTCGGAGAGACAAAAGCAGATCAATGCATTGGCTTATACATGCAGCGTTCTGCGGAGCATGTTGCTGCCATTTTAGCTAGCCTGTATTCAGTTTCTCCTTACACCACAATAAACAACTTAGTTTCTGCTCGGCAGATATGTCATATCGTTCGAGATAGCCAAATGAAAGTGTTGTTTTGTGATAATTCGACACTGCTTAAGCTGCGAGCATTGACACAAACGGCTGATGATCAAGCTGTTTTATCTGGTTTGCGGATTGTGCATTTACGCAACACGGCGAAGCTGCCCCCAGTACATCAGCAAACAATTGAACTGTTAGCAACATATACGACAGTTGTTTCCGTAGCGCTGGCCGACGTCACGTCCAAGGCTTTATCCAAGCCAGCCCCTGAGACGATTAACCCTGCAAAGTTGATTTTATTTACCTCAGGTTCTACTGGAAATCCAAAAGGGGTCATGATTCGAGGTGATGATTTAATTAATCGCATTGCATCAGAATCAACCGCATATGGGCTAAACAACAATGATGTTCTGCTTAGTATTCTGCCGTTCTCTTTTGATGTTGGTTGCAATCAGTTATATACATCACTCGTTTCAGGCTGCAGCCTGACTTTACTGAATTCTTGGATGCCCAAAGATATTGTCAGTGCGATTGTCGACTTTAAAGTAAATGGTGTCTCCGGTGTGCCATCAATTTGGTTGTCTGTGATTAATGGTAGTTTAGACCTGCTCGGTGAAGTGAATAACACGCTGCGCTATATTACGATATCGGGTGGTGATATGGGTGATCAAGATCGTCAGAAGCTCAGAGAATTGTTACCTGATGTCAATATTTTTAAAACGTATGGGCAGACAGAGACCTTTAGAAGCGGCATGTTGTTAGCGAAAGACTTTGATGAAAAACACCGCTCTGTTGGTAAGCCAGTAGATGGTGTGACACTCTATATTGTTGATGAAGCTGGCAAACCAGTGAAAACAGGAGAGGCTGGTCAGATTATCCATCAAGGAACAGGGGCTATGCTTGGCTATATAGGTGATCCTGCCAATACTGAAGGTAAGTTAAAGCCATTGCCCGAGCATTTAGGGCAAGCGGATCAAAAAGTAGTTTTTACAGGCGACTTGGGCCATTTGGATGAGGATGGATTTTTATACTTACATGGACGTCAAGATAGGATGTTTAAAGTAAGAGGGAATCGCGTTTACCCAGAAGAAATTGAAAAAGAACTTTGTACCCATGAAGCGGTGATTGAAGCAGCTTCTTCATTTGATAAGCCATCAGAAGCGATTACTGTGTATGTGAAAAAAACAGAAGGCTCAACACTGACAGACAAGGATGTTATGAAATTTCTCATGGCGAGGCTCCCATCTTATATGGTGCCAACAACTTGCTTGATTTATGATGAGTTTCCAAGAACCGCATCAGGGAAAATCGATGTGCCCACATTAACTGCGCAAGCTAAATGACGTAGCGAAAAACATATTAACCAACAAAAAAGAAATTTCTCATTATGAATAAACATGATTTTTATGCACTGGTTCCAAAAGCAGAATTAAAACAGGTGATCGATGACTATCAAACTCCTGGGTATATCTATTTTAAGAAGGTGCTACATCATCAAATTAACCGACTTAAAACAGCCACGCATGGTCAGTTTGATATTCACTACGCACTAAAAGCAAACCCAAACCCAAATATGTTGGCAGAACTAGCGAGTCAAGGCATTGGTGCTGATGTTGCCTCAGAAGGGGAGCTGACGCGTGCACTTGCAGCAGGCTTTGCGCCAGAGAAAATTGAGTATTCTGGACCGGGGAAACGTCAAGATGAGTTAACCTTAGCAATCGATAACAATATTGCTTCTATTAATATTGAAAACATTAAAGAAGCCGAGAAAATTGTTGAGATTTGTAAAGCTTCAGGTCAAACAGCCAATGTAGGTGTGCGCTTGAATCCGACGTTAGAGAATGAACGCTCCGGGATGCGCATGGCAGGCGATACACCATTTGGTCTAAAGGTCGAAGATGCAAAGGTTGCGCTTAAAATTATTGAAGATAATGCAGATGTACTTAACTTTACTGGCTTTCACGGACATTTAGCTTCACAGGAGCTCGATGCCGATAAACTTGTGGCTAAGTATGCGGTTGTCATTGAGCACGCCATTGCATTAACAAAGGATACGTCGTTAACAGTTAAAAAAATTAACTTTGGTGGTGGGCTTGGTATTAAGTACTTTCCTAACCAAACAGATTTGGACTTATCGCTTTATGCAGACAATTTGAAGAAGTTGATTGGTTCAGAAATGCTCAGTCAACTGCCTAAAGACATCAAGTTGATTATTGAGCCTGGTCGGTTCCTTGTTGGGGAGTCTGGCGTGTTTGTGACACAAATCTTGTACCGTAAGCAAGCTTTCACAAAAGAATTTTTAATTGCTGATGGTGGCTTAAGTGCGAACTATGTACTAGCTGGTGGTATGGGACAAGTCATTAAGCGAAATTTTGAGTTAGACGTCATGACCGAAAAAGAGAAAGCCGTAGAAGGTGGCTTTAAGTTTGATGTGGCTGGACCACTTT
Source organism: Methylophilaceae bacterium (assembly GCA_006844635.1). Lineage (GTDB taxonomy): Bacteria > Pseudomonadota > Gammaproteobacteria > Burkholderiales > Methylophilaceae. Next base: position 11,675 of record SPJO01000151.1, read on the forward strand.
GTACGCCGCAAGATATTATTGCAAGTAATGTTGATAGCGATGTTGAAGTTGATGAGGGGGATTACATCGTGTTCTTTAACTGTGGTGCTTATGGTCCTAGCGCAAGTCCGATTAACTTTTTAAGTCAAAAAGTACCTGCTGAAATTATTATCTAAATAACGAAAAACGAAAATTATGATATTTCACTCTTTGAAGTTTGTAGTATTTTTTAGTGTCGTCTTTGCCATTTACTTGTCCTTGCGGCATAAAGGTCAAAATCGCTTCTTACTAATCGCTAGTTATTTGTTCTACAGTACTTGGGATTGGCGATTTTTAATCCTAATTATTATCACAACTTTAGTTGATCATTTTTGTGCAACCTCGATTCATGCCACTTCTGATAAGACGATTAGGAAGCGATATGTCGCACTCAGTGTGATTGTCAACTTGGGTATATTGGGTGTTTTTAAATACTACAACTTCTTCTTAGAGAATTTTGTTAGCCTGTTTGCTTCTTTTGGCTATGATATATCAGGCCCAACGCTGAATATATTATTGCCGGTTGGTATTTCCTTCTACACCTTCCAATCCATGAGTTACACCTTGGATGTCTATAGAAAACAGCTTAAGCCAGCGGATAACGTGCTGGACTATGCATTGTATGTGGCTTTCTTCCCGCAACTGGTTGCAGGGCCAATTGAGCGGGCGAAAAACTTATTGCCTCAGGTACTTGCTCCAAGAAGCTTGACTTTAAAGGCGGCGCAACAAGCACTTGTTCTAATTGCAATTGGTATTTTTAAGAAGCTCTTTATTGCGGACAATCTTGGGGATGTTGTCGATCCAGTGTTTGCACCTGGTGCATCGCCCAGCAGTACCATGGTATTGGTGGCTGGATATGCATTTTTATTCCAAGTTTACTGCGACTTCTCAGCCTACACTGATATTGCCAGAGGTGTATCTAAGTTAATGGGCTTCGAACTGATGGATAACTTTAGAGCACCATATTTAGCGCGGAACCTCCAAGATTTCTGGAATAGATGGCATATTAGTTTAACGACTTGGATACGGGATTATCTATACTACCCACTTGCGTTTACGCGGTTCAAAAAGAAAAGCATTCCACCTTATTTAGTAACCGTGCTGACCTTCTCTATCATGGGTTTATGGCATGGGGCGGCATGGGGCTATGTGCTTTGGGGTGTTTACAATGGTATTGCCTTGGCTGGTTACGGCATCATTTCGACCTACCTACCTAAGGTGAAGAAAGATGCAAGTGCATTGATGAAGTACACCGTGCATATCTTGTGCGCATTAGTGACATTCCATGTCATCTTTATTGGCGATATCTTTTTCAGAGCTATTTCATTTGAACAGTCAAGTACGCTGATTACAACATTGTTCACAGAGTCGCCATTTACTTGGGAGCTTCTCACACAGTTAAAAACCATAGGCTTCTATATCTTGCCAATATTCTTGATTGATTTGTTTACAACGAAAAAACCAATCGAGGATAGGTTTTACGAGCTGCCAGTTGTACTTCGCTACGGCGTCATGTATGCACTGTTCTACCTCGTTTACTTTTATGGTACTTCTAAACCTTCATTTATTTACTTCCAGTTTTAGGGATAGAGTATGTCAGAAAAAGTAGAAATGAATTGGGGTATTGTTAAGTCGTTTTGGCCACAGGTGAAAACGATCGTTAACATTGTGTTACTTGTATTTTTTCTTGATATTATCTTTTCTATTGGGGCCTCATTTTTTCTTAGTGATGCATTTTATTTTAAGAAGTATATTCAATTTCGCTTATATGAAGGCACACAAAGCTACGCTGAAATTACGCAGCAATACTTTGACGAAGACTATAAGCTACATGCTGATAAAGCAGCAGGTTGGGTCAATAGTGCTAACTATGAGAAAAAGGGTTTGCTTTGGGGGACTGATTACCTAGGAGCACGCTCACCTGTTGATTTGCCGAAGGTGAATATGCCGCCTGAGGGACTAAACAATCGTGACAATCTTGTTTTGTTGGCAGGTAGCTCTGTTTTGAGTGGCTATCGTTTGCCATATGAACAAGCACCAGTAAACCTACTGAATGAGCAAGGTTATACGGCATTTAGTTATGGCACGATTATGTATTCTATCGACCAGACGTATGCATTCTATAAAGAGGTGCTAGCAAAGTATAAACCCAAGGTTCTGGTCGTTGGCATTCACAATGATGCAGAAGTGATTTCAAACATGTTTGTGCCGTTCCGTTTGCATGATATGTCAGTCCCTTTCTTGAAGCCAGCCTATACATTGGCTGATGGAGAGCTGGTGAAAAAAGAGCCGCCAGTAGCATATCAACGTGAAAAAGACTACGGCAAGATGCTTGACGTGTTAAAGGCAAAGGATTCTCTTTATTATAAGTTTGCACTATACAAATACTTTAGTCTGACACCTTTTTCTGATTTGTTTAGGAAGAAGTTGATGGCCGCTGAACAATACTTTTTTGATGAAGAAAGCTATCGTAAAGCGTTTAAGCTACAACATTACTTTATGCAAAAAATTGTAAACTCAGCAAACGATGATGGCACGCAAGTCATCTTTGTGAAATTTGAGCCGCATGAAGATTTAGAGTGGCTTAGACACCTGCCTTTACACAACCAAAAGAAGAATAAGTTGCATAATCAAATGCTAAAAGAAACAGATATGAACGTGATTTACCTTTCAGAAGTGTTTGTTGATTCTGGCAACTCATTATCCGATTTATACCAAGGTTACGACACTGTGCACTTATCAGCGACTGGCTGTGATTTACTTGCAAAAGCAATTCACAAAGAAATTCAAATGCTGGGTGATTGATGAGCTTTATAACGGATGCAGTGAATACACAATATTAAGAAGAGTACTATGGATATATCCTGGAAAAGTCTGACTGTATTACGAAAAGAAGCAGTATATTTATTGAAGGCCTTGGTGTTAGTTGTATTGGCAGATCTGTTGATATCTGCTTTGTCTCCATTTTTCCTTTCCGATGAATTTTATTTTGAGCGGCTTGGTGACGATGGAGTGGGTGATGGGCACTATGACAAAGTCACCTCATCTTTTTATAATGGCGGGCTTAGAATTCAGCCATCAACCAATGGTTGGGTTAATACACCTGATTTTAAGGTCCCTTATGAACATTGGGAGTGGCATGTAGGTCCTAATGGCGCTCATCAATCACCATCCAAAGATTTAAACCTTGAGGCGCATGATGGGAGCAAGGTTTTCTTAGTGGGAAGTTCAGCAATGCTTGGTTTCGAGCTTAAGTATCAAAATAGATTGGTTGGGCAGCTTGAAGAAAAGCATTATGATGCTTATGATTTTAGCTCTGTCATGTATTCGGTTGACCAAAGTTATTCGCTATATCATGACACCTTAGTTCAGTATGATCCTAATGTTTTAATCATTGGTATTCATTCTGAAGCTGAGGCGGTGACAAGTATGTATACCCCATTCCGGCCTAAAGGACATAATTGGGATCCATGGGTTAAACCAGCATACTCATTGACCCCAGATAGAAAGCTAATCAGAAAGAATCCACCGCAAGCGGATCAGAGAAGTCGCAATGTTAGCTCTTTCTTGAAAGCGCTAAAGCAGAATGACCCCAACTACTTTGTATTTGAATACTATAAGCATATGAGCTTATTACCAATTTCTGACTTTATTAGGTGGCTATGGGTGAATGGTAGCGAAGAGGTTTTGTTCGATGTCGATAGGTACAAAAAAGATTTTGAAGTCCAAGCTTACTTCATGGAGCAGCTTGTTAAGGAAGCAAAGAAAAATAATACAGAAGTTCTTTTCATTAAATTTGAAGCACAAGATGAGTTGAAGAACCCGTTGCATGTATTTTATAAAGATAAAAACTCAATACACAATGAGATGTTAAAAGAAATGCCGATGAATGTATTGTTTCTATCAGATGTATTGTTGAAAACCGGCGAGCCGATTGATCATTTTTTCTTTCCGACTGGTGAGGCGCACCTGAATGAAAGGGGAACAAAGCTCTTAGCAGAGCAAGTGACCAAGGAACTCGTAAAGTTAAATGTTAATTAACGAAAGAGTAAACTGCATAGTCAAATGCTAAAAGGTGGGGATGAGTATTATTTATCGCTGAGAAGTATTTGACGGCTTTGTTGGATTTAATGAATTTAGTCTGAAAGCGCATGCAGTAAACCAATAATATTAAGAAGAATGCTATGGACCTAAACTGGAAAAGTTTACATGCTTTATTGCCAAATTGTATATTGGTCAGCAAAGCTTTGTTGGCGATTATCGTGGTTGATATTGCGATATCTGTTTCCGCATCTTTTATTATCGATGATGACTGGTATTTTGAGCGGTTCTTATCATTTAGTAAGTATGAAAAAAATAAAAAAAGCCGTTATCATCAGATAGTTAATAAGTTTTTCAGCGGTGAGTTTCCTCTGGCATATGATAAAGAATCTGGCTGGGTTAACCAAGCGGGCTATAAAGATGGTCAATGGGTGACATGTTCATTAGGTTCACGTGTGCCAGTTGAAATGCGTGGTAAGGATATAATCTCACAAGCGAACCAAAATGATGACCTTATTTTCTTATTAGGAAGCTCAGTTGTTGGTGGGCATGGAACAGGCCATGGCTATGAGGATACCCCAGGTTATTATTTGAATGGTCGTGGTTATAAAACGCTCGATTTCGGAACGGCAGTCTATTCAATTGACCAATCTTTCACATACTACAAAAATAACTTAGCTGAATACAAACCTAAAGTCTTGGTTGTTGGTATTCACCATAGCGTAGAAGCTATTTCAAACATGTTTATCCCACTCGTAAATCATGATTTATCTATCCCGCTAATGAAGCCGGCCTATGATTTGTCAGGAGATCAATTAATAAAACACTTGCCACCGGTTGAGGCGCAACATGCTGGCGATAACATAGGTAAGGTTTCTGCCCTTGAGAAAGGAGATTCTCAGTATTATAAATATATGCTTTATAAACGGCTGAGCTTGTTGCCGATTTCAGACTTTCTACGTAATGTTATTCTAAGAGTCGATGCAAATTTTTATTATGATGTGGACGAGTATCAAGATGCAGTTGCATTGCAGCAGCACTTTATGAAAGAGTTTGTTGCACTTGCTGATGAGAGGGGTGCTGAAGTGATTTTTGTTAAGTTTGAAACATTATATGATATGGAAGTGTCACCCCTTAAGCAGCTGTTTAACCGTTATGCTTATAAAAATAAAAATAAAAGGCACACGGAGTTGTTAAAGCAGACACCATTTAATATTCTTTATACGTCTGATATTTTCGCCGATACAGGTAAGCCAGCTTCACACTTCTTTATTGAAGGAGATGGGCTTCATTTGACGTCACATGCGAATGACTTACTTGCCAAAAAACTAGTGGAAGAAGTTGAACGTTTGAAAAGTGTAAAGCGGTTGCATTAGTGCCTTTTACATAAGAGTAGTGTCGCTTGGATTGCTGAATGTTCATTGAGACGCTAAGTTAAACAAAAAAACATCAAGTTATTGTATATAATTTCTATTCTACCTACATTTTTAGACTGTTCTGAATGGATGTAACAAAAGCCATCAGCGTTGCAAGGCTCACCGATATCGGTTTGTTACGAGAGCGTAACGAGGATGCTGTTGCCAGCGAATTGACCACAGGCCTTTTGATGGTGGCTGATGGTATGGGCGGTTACAAAGGTGGCGCTATTGCCAGTGAAATTGCCATCTTAGTGGTGACATCAGAATTAGCAGAATATGCGAGTGGCGCGCATAAGAATGCTTCTGCAACAGCTGTTGCTAGTCAATTGGATGCAGCAGTATCAAAAGCAAACGAAACGGTTTATAAGGCGGCTAAAGCGCATGCACATTGTGAAAACATGGGTGCGACATTGGTGGCAGGCGTTTTCGCTGATAATCAGCTGGTGGTAGGGCATATTGGCGATTCTCGATTATATCGTTTGCGCGCAGGCGTATTCACTCAGCTCACTGAAGACCATTCCTTATTGCAAGAGCAAATCAATGCAGGTGTGATTACACCAGAGCAGGCGAAATACTCAAATGATGGTCACTTAGTCACGCGTGCTTTAGGTACGGATGCCGAGGTTGAATTGGAGATGCACACGCATGATGTCGATGTGAATGACTACTATCTCTTGTGCTCTGATGGTTTAACCGATCTTGTTGATGATGTGGATATCCATACGGTATTGCTTGAAGCTGGTGAAAATATTGATTTGGCGGCAGCAAATTTAGTTAAACTTGCAAATAATCATGGTGGCAAGGATAATATTTCAGTTGTCATTGCATTGGTAAAAGATACGTTCCCTATTAAACGGGATTGGATTAGTAAATTGTTGCGGTTATCAACTTAATTTAAGGTGTCAGGGCATTATGGCGAAGTTAATCTTTTTACTCGATGGAAATGTGATTCAAGAATATCCTTTAGATAAGGAGCGAATGACGATTGGGCGTCGTGCCGCGAATGATATTCATATTGATAACTTGGCTATTAGTGGCGAACATGCTGCCATTATTATTGAAGGTGAAGGCGCTTATATTGAGGACCTCAACAGCACCAACGGCACTTTAGTCAACCAAAAGCGCATTACAAAACAAACCCTCAATCACGGTGATGAAATTGGTTTGGGCAAGTACAGTTTAAAGTACCTCACAGAAGGTTTGCAGCATGCGCCTAAAGATGGATTTGTCGATACGGTTACGGTGGAGACCGCAACAAGTGCGCCTGAATCTGAATCGGATGATGTAGTAGCTTTGCCTATCGCTGATGAAGGTGCTACCTCTGTTGAGGCAGCATCAATTGAGGAAACATCCGCAGAAGAAACGGGTAATGATGATGACGATACAGCAAGCGAAACGGAGGCGGCTGAGGAGGCAACAGCAGAGACTGAGGTAGCGCCGCAGGAAGATGAGCCTTCATCACCTGAGGAGGCTGCCGTATCAACACCACGATTACAAATTCTCAATGGTAATAACGCGGGGAATGCACTGCTGCTTGATAAGTCGATGGTTAAAATTGGCGAGCCAGGTACACAAGTTGCGGTGGTGACTAAAAGACAAGAGGGTTATTTTCTGACACATGTGGCCGGAGAAAGCTACCCATTGATCAACGGCAAAACCATTGGTGCGCAAGCTTATGCTTTAAATAACTATGATGTCATCGAGGTATTGGATAGTAAGATGGAATTCCGCCTAGATTAAGCTGGCAAACTCTTAATCATTTAATAATACTAACTTCAATTACCAATGAGACAAGCAGAGTTACTCAATCAATTAGAGCGCTTAAATGCCATTGGCGTTGCGCTTTCATCAGAGCCAGATAATAAACGCTTGCTAGAGACTATTTTGCTAGGCGCGAAAGAACTCACCAATGCAGATGGTGGTACTTTGTATACCGTGACCGATGAAGGTAAACTCAAGTTTGAAATTATGCGCACGTTGAGCCTGAATATTTCCATTGGCGGCACAACAGGTAAGCCTATTCCATTCTCGCCCTTGCCACTATTCTTAGATGATGAAACGCCTAACCACAATATGGTGGCGGCTTGTAGTGTGCTCAAGGATCAAACCATTAATATTGACGATGCCTATTTAGCTGATGGGTTTGATTTTTCAGGTACGAGAGCATTTGATGAAAAAATGCATTATCGCTCTAAGTCTTTTCTTACTGTGCCGATGAAAAATCATGAAGGTGAGATTATCGGCGTTTTACAACTCATTAATGCGATAGACCCTAAAACCAAAGAAGTGATTGCCTTTACACAGTCACACCAGCGCCTTGTTGAATCATTAGCCTCTCAAGCGGCTGTCGCCATGACTAACCAAAACCTAATAGGTGGACTTAAAGGCTTGTTTGAATCCTTTATTAAATTGATTGCTGATGCGATTGATGAAAAATCACCTTACACAGGAGGGCATTGTCAACGCGTACCAGAGCTAACCATGATGTTGGCGGAGGCTGCAATGAAAACCAAGAGCGGCCCATTTAGAGACTTCTCGATGTCGGAGAAAGAGTTTTATGAGCTCAAAATTGCAGCTTGGTTGCATGATTGTGGCAAGGTGACAACGCCTGAGTATGTGATGGACAAAGCGACTAAATTAGAAACGATTTATGATCGCGTACATTTGATTGAACAGCGTTTTGACTTGTTAAAGGCGCAACGCGAAAACGCTTTTTTAAGGTTAATGTTAGATGCCGAGAGTGAAAACCGACAGCGCTATGAGCAGTCGATGCAGCAAGAAATTAATAGTATCAATGAACAGTTAGACAGTGATAAAGCCTTTATTCGCAAGGTGAATATGGGTAGCGAATCAATGCGTGAAGAAGATCATGAACGCATTATGAGTATCGCAAATTATGAGCTGATTGATGCAGCAGGCAATACCACTAAGTTTTTAACCGATGATGAAGTTTATAACTTGACGATTCAGCGAGGGACATTAACACCTGAAGAGCGAGGTGTGATTAATAACCATATCGCCGTCACCATTCAAATGCTAGAAGCATTGCCGTATCCAAAAGACCTCATGCGGGTGCCAGAGTATGCTGGTGGTCACCATGAGCGGATGGATGGGAAGGGTTATCCGAAAGGGCTGACAAGAGACGAAATGTCTATTCCGGCACGGATGATGGGTATTGCAGATATTTTTGAGGCTTTAACAGCAGAAGATCGACCATACAAAAAAGCAAAAACGTTGTCTGAGACGCTAACTATTTTGGGGAAAATGAAATTGGACCACCATGTGGATCCGGATATTTTCGATTTATTTGTGAGAGAGAAAATCTATCTGCGCTATGCAGAGCGGTTCTTAGACCCATCTCAAATTGATGAGGTTGATGAAACAAGAATACCAGGTCATGTTTCATTTGGTGTGATTAACACGCTTTAGACGACTAAAACTAGGAGTAATGATTAAGCGAGTGTACGTTCGTGAAGACCATTCTCATCTAGTTGTAAATAACTACCATGGTCATACCAATCACCTAATACCCAGCGTTCGCAATGATGACCTTCGACGACGTGTTGATGTTGTTTTGGTCGGTGTGTATGGCCATGAATTAAGGTTGGCGGAAATTGGTGTGTTTTAAATAACTGCTCTACAGCTGTTCTATTGACGTCCATAATGGTCATCGACTTGATGGACTTTTCTTGTTCACTTTTAGCGCGAATAGATTCGATATAAGCAACACGCTCATTAAGTGGCTGGCTTAAGAATGTTGTTTGCCAAGCCTCTGTACGGACTTCACTTCTGAATTGCTGGTAGGCAATATCATCTGTACATAGCGTATCACCATGACTGAGTAGAATAGGTTTGTTATCGTAGGTAACCAGAGATGGGTCAGGGAGTATTTTGACCCCAGTATGCTGGGCGAAACTATCCCCAAGCAGAAAGTCTCTATTGCCATGGATGAGGTAGATGTTGACACCTTGCTGGCTTAATTTTTTTAATGCGGCAATGCTTGCTTGGTGAGCACCCATTGCGATTGCGTCATCGCCAGCCCAATACTCAAACAGGTCGCCTAATATATACAAGGCCTCTGCATGAGCTGCAGTATTTTCCAAAAACTGAACAAAAGCAGCGATGATGGCTGGACGGGACTCACACAAATGTAAATCAGAAATGAATAAACGATGATTCATGTGAGTGCGTGAATGCTTGTTAGCAGCGAGTGGCTTTCTCGATAATCACTGCTTCTTCTGGCACATCTTGGTGACCCGCGCGTGAAGTGGTATCCACACCTTTGATCTTATCAATGACATCCGTGCCTTCCGTGACTTTGCCAAACACACAGTAACCCCAGCCGCTTGCATTTGGCGCCGTGAAGTTTAAGAAGTCATTGTCATTCACATTGATAAAAAACTGGCTGGAAGCTGAATCAGGAATAGACGTTCTTGCCATGGCAATGGTGTATTTGTCATTGCTTAAGCCATTGTCTGCTTCATTTTTAATTTCTGCTTCTGTTGGCTTTTGCTTCATGTCAGTATCAAAACCACCACCTTGAATCATGAAGTTATCAATCACACGGTGGAAAATCACGCCATCGTAAAAACCACTATCTACATACTGCAAAAAGTTAGCAACAGTAATAGGTGCTTTTTCAGCATCGAGTTCGAGCGTGATGTCGCCAAAATTGGTCGTTAGTTTTACCATGAGATTCCCTTAATATTGTTGGAGTTTATTGCGCTTCAAGTCTTTTCGCGCTTTTAATTTTAATGGCTTTTGTTGGTACGTCACTGAATCTAGATACGCGACCAGTAGGCACCACTGCAATTTTTTTAACAGTGTCCATGCCACTCACGACTTTGCCAAACACACAGTAGCCGATTTTATCTGGCTGCGGTCCAGTGTAATCTAAGAATGCATTGTCAGCCAGATTAATAAAAAATTGTGCAGTTGCCGAGTTTGGATCTTGGGTCCGAGCCATGGCAATCGTTCCTTTTTCATTCTTCAGACCATTTGCCGCCTCGTTTTTCACAGGCGCGCGCGTGGGCTTTTGAAACAGATCGCGCTCAAACCCACCGCCTTGAATCATAAAGCCATTAATGACGCGGTGGAAAATGGTGCTCTTATAGAATCCGTCGTCAACATACTTGAGGAAGTTCGCTACCGTTTCAGGTGCTTTTTCTGGATAGAGTTCCACTACAAAGTTACCTTGGTTGGTTTCAAACTCAACTTGCGTTGCTGCCCATGCATTATTAACACATAGGCTCAGTAATAAAACGTAAAAGAAATTTTTAAAGTAAGTGATGTTCATGGTTGTTATGCGGCACCTTCGTATATGATTTTCCATTGCTTATTGCTGTATTGCCAATATTGGCGTTTACGCATTTTGTTTTTAAGTGTCGGACTTTGATAGTACTGATCAAAATCTACCACGACAATGTCTTGCTTTGCGCGTTTCTGTGTTGCTGGGTAGCTAAACATGCTGACATTGCTCACTTTGACTACCACCTTTGGTTTGCCTGCTTGTACTCTTCTTTTGTGTGCAGACCATTCTGGCAGCGCGCCTTTGCTATAGAAAAAGTCATTGGCGTAGTGTTTTAGATACTGATCCGTATTTTGGGATACCCAGTCAGACTGCCAATTTTTTAATGCTTGCTTGAGTGTTGTTAACTCTTTGTTGTTTGATGGGGTGGTGCTGCTATCGACCCATTCAATATTATCTGAAATCACAACAGGCACATTACCATGCTTCAAGATAGGAGCCAGTTTATTTAAGTCTGGGTTGCTCACCACGACACAGCCATCACTAGCACGAGGCGGGCGGCTGTATGTGTCTTTAGGGGTGCCGTGAAGCCAGATGCCATAACCCGTTTTTTTGTAATGCGTATCGAGCTCATTCGGGTAGCTTAGTGGGTAAGCGCCATCACCATAAAAGTCAGAAAGCTGTGTGGTGAGTTTTTTGCTTGAAAAATAAAGGCCAACAGGTGTGCGTTTGTCGCCTTCTACGGACTTGTCCGCACCATTTTTACCAATCGAGGCATAGTAATCAGCGACATGCTTTAAGCCCGTTTTTGATTTTTTATAGACGAACAACCGCGACTTAGCGGTGTCAATTAGTATCAAGTGTTTTTGTTGTGCACTCATTTGCACAGAAAGCTTCGGCACTTGGCGTTTATTGTCGGTAGAAAAGTAGTAATTTAATCGGGTGCGCGCTTCTGCACGTAAGCCCTCAATTTGTTTAGAGTTTGTCTTGGAATCATTGGGGTTGCCAAATGAACCGAGTGGCATGGCTTGTGCACTGAGCAAGTCCCCACGAATTAAATGTGCAAGCTTAAAGTTTGGCGTTGTACGAATCAGTTCGTCCACCGTTTTTAAGGCTTTTTGGTTTTGCCCTTGCGCAATTTGCACTAAGCTTTTAACAAGCAGCTTCTCAACAACATCGCGGCTAGCGCTGCTACTAAAGAGCTGTTTTGATAGCTGACCTTGGTTAACGGCTGTGGCGCTCCACGGCAGCAAAGTGCAGACAACGACAATAGCGTACTGCATGAGTCGCATTCTGATGTGCTTGGATTTTTGAATCAGTTTCATTTCAATCATTTCTTACGTGTGTACCACTTGCTGTACACACAGTCCGTGTGCACAGTCATATAGAGTCAAATCAATCAGATTAGTTTGATGCAATTTCTTTATTGATTAACCAAGTACCATCCACCTTCTTAAGAATGAGTGTTTTATTGGTATGAATAGCGTTACGGCCTGCGGCTTTATAGTATTGCTTGAAACTCATTTTTGCATTGCTATCATCAATCACTTCAATAGTTTCATTATTGATTTTATGTGTGATGCCAGATGGTGCTGTGACACGTGCGCGGCGCAATTTCTTCCAAGCGCTCAGGCTTCTACCTTTAGCTGGCGTAAATGTGTCGGCATAACTAGCAAGGTAAGCGTCGATATCTTGACCAGCCCACGCTTGACTCCAAGCGTCCACTGCAGAGCGGACATCGCCTTCTGCATCAGCTGTTGTATCAACTGGTGTTGGTGCAGGAGCTGGTGCTGGCGCAGGCGTTGCCTCAACTTTTTTGGCTGCCGGGCGAATTGGTCGTGTAGGCGTTGTATTTGTGTTGGCTGCAACAGTTGTTTTGGCGCCTGTGCTAAACAAGTCTTTAATTAAAGACAGTTTGCTTTGGGCGCGTGAATTGCCATTATCTAATTGCAATGCCTTGTCATAAGCTTCAGATGCCATGCGTGCATAAATATCACCTAAGTTTTCGTGCGCTGTAGCATAGCTTGGGTGTGTTTTGATGGCTGTTTCTAGCGCTCTTTTTGCTAAATCAAACTCACCTGCTTCTGCATGTAATACAGCGAGATTGTTATAAGGCTCTGGTAAATTTGGATAGGCTTTCGTTAATGCATTAAAGGTTGCAATGGCTTCAGTGCGTTTACCACTTTCCGCTAAGATAATCCCTTTTGTAAACATGCCTTGGGCATCTTTAGGGTTCGCTTCTAAATATGCGTCAACACGTTTTAGCGCAGCATCTTGTTGGCCTTGTTCAGCAAGCTTAGAAATGTCACCTAACTCATCTGCTAAAGCAGGCGTTGCTGAAAACATAAGTGCGAGTAAAACGGGTGCTGCATATTTTTTAAGTAAAATGTTCTGAATTGTCATTGTGATATACTGATTTTAGTTAGTAATAGCCGTATTCTACCAACTGGAATGCTAACATCCAATAGTCTGGTAGGTATTAAACATAAATAATTGGTTTTATTATAATAATTAGTTGTTTTATTCGTCTTTTTCCCTGCATTTTTTATTCACATGTTAAAAATTTATAATACCCTCGCTCGCGCCAAGCAAACCTTTACACCAATCACTCCAAATAAAGTCAGGATGTATGTCTGTGGCATGACGGTTTATGACTACTGTCATTTAGGTCATGCACGTGTGATGGTGGTATTTGATATGGTGGCAAGGTGGTTCCGTGTATCAGGCTACGATGTGAATTATGTGCGCAATATTACGGATGTTGATGATAAGATTATTCAACGTGCAAACGAGAATAAGGAAACCATTGGCGAGTTGACACAACGCTTTATCGAAGCCATGGACGAAGACTCACAGCAACTGGGTGTGGTTCGACCTGATGCTGAACCCAGAGCGACTACACATATTGATGCCATGATTGATATGATTAGCCAGTTAATTAAAAAAGAGCACGCGTATCAAGCTGAGAACGGTGATGTTTTTTATGCGGTCCGTAGTTTTGAAGGCTATGGCAAGCTTTCCGGTAAATCTTTGGAAGATTTACGTGTTGGCGAACGAGTAGATGTCGATACATTCAAAAATGATCCGCTAGACTTTGTGCTATGGAAGTCTGTTAAGCCAAATGAACCGCATTGGGATTCCCCTTGGGGGCCTGGACGTCCAGGATGGCATATTGAATGTTCGGCAATGAGTGGTCAGCATTTAGGGCCGCAGTTTGATATCCATGGTGGGGGACAAGACTTACAGTTTCCGCATCATGAGAACGAGATTGCGCAATCAGAAGCCACGCATGGTTGCCAGATGGCAAATCTATGGATGCATAATGGATTTGTACGGGTGGATGACGAGAAGATGTCTAAATCACTGGGCAACTTTTTTACGATTCGCACGGTGTTAGAACAATACGATGCAGAGGTCGTCAGGTTTTTTATTTTGCGTGCGCACTATCGCAGCCCACTCAACTATTCTGATCAACATTTAGACGATGCAAAATCCTCGTTGATGCGCTTGTATACAGCACTAAAAGAGCATGAAGTCACTGTTGCCGATATTGATTGGCAGCACCCACAAGCCGTTCGGTTTAAAGCCGCGATGGATGATGATTTTAATACGCCAGAAGCGATCGCCGTGTTGTTTGATTTGGCCAGTGAAGTGAACAAAACGAAATTAGCAGAAACGGCAGCTTTACTTAAAAACTTAGGTGCTGTGCTTGGTTTATTGCAACAAGATGCAGTTGAATACTTACAAGGTAAAGCTATTAATTACACTTTAAATGCGGAGGCAGGAAAGTATGATTTAAAGGGGGGGGATCTTGATTTTGTTATAAATGGATATAGTGAAAAGAAAATCGATGCTCTTATTGAAGAACGAGCGAATGCGAAAAAAGATAAAAACTATGCAGAGGCTGACCGAATCAGACAGGAGTTAACTGATGCCGGTATCGTGCTGGAAGATACGCCACAAGGCACGACTTGGCGTAAAGTGTAAGTATTTATTTACGCCAATTTAATCAATGGCTAAAATATACCGCTTAGCCTAAGGAAGCGAATTATGCCAGTCAATCTCTCCGCGCCAGACGCGACTTCATTATTGCCAGTAGCAGGCGTCACGCTAGGCGTCGCTGAGGCGAATATACGCACTGCTGGCCGCAAAGATGTCATGGTCATGCAGTTAGCAGAGGGCACACATGTATCAGGTGTCTTCACGCAAAACCGTTTTTGTGCTGCGCCGGTCACTATTTGCAAAAAACACCTAACAGCATCAAGCGATATCCGTGCGCTATTAGTGAACACAGGCTTTGCCAATGCAGGGACGGGTGAAGCGGGTTATCAGCATGCCATACAAAGCTGCGAAGCCCTGGCGAGCTTGTTAAATATTGACTCGCAGCAAGTATTGCCATTCTCAACAGGGGTGATTCTAGAGCCGTTGCCAGTAGATAAAATTATTGCGGGCTTGCCAGCAGCCATTGCTAATCAGCAAGCTGGGCAGTGGCGTGATGCGGCTGAGGCAATCATGACAACAGATACGATACCAAAAGCTGCTTCACGGCAAATAACGATTGATGGGCGGATAATTACCATTACAGGGATGAGCAAAGGCTCCGGCATGATTCATCCTAATATGGCGACCATGTTAGCTTATGTGGCAACAGATGCGCATATCAGTAAGACCGCTTTAGATGCAGTACTTGAATATGCAGTGAATCAGTCATTTAATTGCATTTCGGTTGATGGTGATACCAGCACTAATGATAGCTTTATGCTAGTAGCGACCAATCAAGCTGGTCATGCAGAGATTACTGAAGACAGTGCTGGTTTTGCAGCCTTGCGTGATGCTATCACGGAGATTGCAGTTGAATTGGCGCAAGCAATTGTGCGAGATGGTGAAGGTGCAACGAAGTTTATCACGGTGCAAGTTGAGGCAGGCCAGGATCAGACGGAGTGTCGAAAAGTTGCTTATGCCATCGCTCGCTCACCATTAGTCAAAACGGCATTCTTTGCTTCTGACCCTAATTTGGGCCGCATTCTAGCTGCTGTCGGTTACGCAGGTATTGATGATTTAGACGTGAATAATATCGCGTTATATCTCGGAGATGTACTTGTGTCAGAAGGTGGTGGTCTGGCTGCAAGCTATCAAGAAGCACAAGGTCAAGCGGTGATGGATGCGTCCGAAATTCTTGTGCGCGTCGTGTTGAATCGTGGTCAAGCACAGTCTACGGTTTGGACCTGCGACTTTAGTTACGACTACGTTAAAATCAATGCAGACTATAGAAGTTAGATTCGATATCGATGAGTGATGCATTTGCACAATTACTGGCGCGCGCTGAACGCTTAGTCGCGAAGTTGGAAGCCATTGTGCCGGCGCAAGCGCCAGCAGTAGATTGGACAGCGACAGCTTGGCGCTGGGTGAAGCAAAGTCATGGAGGCTACTTGCAAGCGGTACAACATCCACATGCAATCACCTTAGACGACATTCAGTTTATTGACCATCAGAAGCAAGAAGTAGCACGCAACACGCAACAGTTTCTACAAGGCTTGTCAGCAAACCACGTGTTGTTAACTGGGGCTAGAGGCACGGGAAAATCTTCACTGATTAAAGCGCTGCTCAATACTTTCGCTGAACATGGTTTGCGATTGATTGAAGTGGAAAAACAAGACTTGGTTGATTTGCCACAAATTGTACAGTTGATTCGAGATCGACAAGAAAAATTTATTGTATTCTGTGATGACCTGACATTTGAAGCGAACGATGCTAGTTATAAAGCGCTTAAAGTGGTTTTGGATGGCTCTGTTGAAAGTGCCTCGCCGAATGTCTTGGTTTATGCGACTTCCAACCGTAAAAACCTCATGCCAGAGTTCATGGCAGACAATCTCGCCAGTCAAGATAGTAATGGTGGAGAAGTACGTCCGAACGATACCATTGAAGAAAAAGTGGCTTTGGCCGAACGCTTTGGCTTATGGTTATCATTTCATGGGTTTGATCAAGATGCATATTTGGCAATCGCAGCTCATTGGTTGAGTAAGCTGGATGTTGCATTTGATGCTGCTGCTGAAAAAGCCGCGCTTGATTTTAGTCGTACCAGAGGGGCGCGCAGCGGCCGTATTGCTTATCAGTTTGCTAAAGATTATGCAGGTCGATTGCGATTGCAGTCAGCAGTCTAGATGACAAAAGTGGTTGAAGTTGCGGTCGCAATCATTACGAAGCCCAATGGGGAGTACTTGTTGGCTAGCCGTCCAGATGGTAAGGGTTGGGCTGGTTGGTGGGAGTTTCCAGGTGGAAAGGTTGAAGTAGGTGAACTACCTGAAGTAGCGCTAGCCCGTGAAATGCAAGAAGAGCTGGCGCTATCTCCAACCCACATACAGCCATGGATAAAACGCCGCTATGATTATCCAGCGACGAAAGATGATGTAGCCAAAACGGTGTTGTTGCATTTTTTCTTTGTCCGCACGTGGCATGGAGATCCAACGCCTATGGAAGGGCAAAAGCTAGCATGGCAACACCCTCAGGCACTAACGGTTAGTCCAGTGTTACCCGCGAATGCACCCATCATGCATGCCTTATCTTTACCCGAACAGTATGCTATTTCAAACGCAGCAGAAATGGGCGAAGTGGATTTTCTAGCAGCTTTAGCAAAACAGTTGAAACAAGGTTTGCGCCTTATTCAAGTGCGCGAAAAACAAATGACCACTGAAGCTTTGTCAGCTTTTGCTAGCGAGGTCAAAGCACTGAGTCATGCACATGATGCACGCGTATTGATCAATGCAAATATTGAGCTGGCGATGAAGTTGGGCTTAGATGGCGTACACTTACCAAGTGCTGATTTAATGAAGCTGTCTAGTAAGCCCAGTGATTTACTGGTGAGTGCCTCTTGCCACAATGTGGAGCAGTTGCAACATGCGCAAGGCTTAGGTTTGGATTTTGTGACGTTGTCACCTGTCACAGAAACCTTAAGTCACCCTGATGCGAGTGGGATTGGCTGGGAATCCTTCGCAGGAATGCTCGGTGAGGTGAGCATTCCAGTGTATGCATTAGGCGGCATGACGAAAGCAAGTTTACCGCAGGCTTTAGCTTGTGGCGCACGCGGCATTGCTATGCAACGTGCTATTTGGACGGCTACTCAGCCTTAATCGGTAGTGTTACATTCTGATGGGTGATGGTGCCGTTATCATCTTCGAAGCAGAGTCGAAAGGTGACTTCTTCACCCGCGACTAAAGGCTTTTCTAAATCAAACATCATGAGATGAAAGCCGCCAGGTGCGAGTTCTTTGGGTGTGTTGGCTTCCAATGTCAGTGCATCAAGCATGCGCATTTTCATCACACCGTTATCCATTGACATGCTATGCATCTCGACTGAACCTGCCACGCCTTTTGCTTCAGCATAGACAAGTTTGCCATTTTGCGGACTATTTAATGTCATATAAGCCGCGCCAATTTCTTGACCAGGTGCAGGCTGGCGAACCCAAGCATTTGAGATGTTGACTTCTGTTGTCTCAGAAGCCACCTTGTTAACTTCAGCGCTCTCTGTATTTTCTGGCTGTGGGTTGCTTTGACCGCTGCAGGCGGCTAACAATAAGATGATAGGAATATAGGTTAGTAATTTCATGGTAATGATTTCTTTTATCTGGTTATTTGGGATCGCTTGTCTATTGAGATGCTGGCTGCGCGAAAAAATTCCATTAATTCATATCATCAAAATCTTTGGGTGGGTTTTTGTCTGGAATTTTGTAGTTCTCGCTCGCCCAGTCGCCTAAGTCAATCATTTTGCAACGTTCTGAACAAAAAGGGCGGTAGCGGTTACTTGGGTCAAATACTGCGGGTTCTCTGCAGTTGGGGCATGGAACGTATTTTGTTTTTTTATCTGTTGACATGATTACTAGGGTAGAACGCTTACATTAAGTTGCATAAGGTCATTTTAAATTGAACAGTTTCTTCAAATTGTTTGGGCTTTTGCGTGAAGTCAGCGCTGAAGAAACGCACATTGATGGCATATTTATTTGCGCTCACTTCTGGAATACAAGCCAAACTATCAAGTATTTCAATTTTGACCATTTGGGCTGCTTTACCGCCACTTAGCATTTGTTGGTAAAACCCCTTTTCGGCTGTGTATTCATTGGTCATGCCGCTGCCACGTAAGATGTGCAGAATGATTTTAATGCCTTCATACATCGGTAGTAATCGTGCTAACCATGTATAGAAGTCACTATCGCGTTGGTCTTGATCTAAATGCAGCCAATAGTGGTAGGAAGGTAAATCAAATTGGCAGGCGCCACCCGGTAATGTGGCACGTTGCTTGATGCTCATCAGCCATTCATTTTCACGTAAGGACTGCCCAATTCTAGTTTTGTCGTTGCGTAAGCCAGCAGCGCATTCTTCAATCTCTTCAATGGTATCTTTGAGCACCTCTTCAGAAATGTTCGGGTTGCCCAATAAGTTTTGTAGTGCGGCAGACTGTCTTTCCAGCTCATGCACAATGTCTACTTTAATATCAGCGCGCTCGATTAAATCGAGCATCTGTAGTAGCAACATTAATGCGCTGTGATGGTTGTGCGGTTGCCCGGACTCAACGTGAAGCAGCACTTTTTTGAATAGATCTTCTAGTCTTAAAAGTGCGCGAATGCGTTCGTTAAATGGGAATTCGTAGCTAGACATTTTAATCAGAAGGTCAGCAAGCTTACATAATGAATTGATGTGAATTATGAGATTGTTTTATTAACTATGCAAGTTTTAATGTATTTTTGATGTAGATTCTCGACTTTTTGGCGTAAACCTTCAATATTGCCATCGTTTTTGATAATGTCATCAGACATTTCTAAACGGGTTTGTCTTGGTGTTTGTGAGGCGATGATGTTTTTGATGGCAGCTTCACTTAATTGGCTACGGTCTTTAACGCGCGCTATTTGTGTTGCTTCATCGCAGTCAATGGTTAAAACACGATTGATCGATGGCAGGTATGGGCTGTTGGGCGTGAGTAGTGGGATCGATAAGATGATGTAAGGCGCATCCTGCAATGTTTGTATTTGTTGCATGGCTGCTTCGTAGATGGCTGGGTGCAGTATCGCGTTCAACTGCTCCCTTGCTTCATCATCATTAAAAACGAGTTCACGCATTTTGTTGCGGTCTAAAGCTGCATTGTCTGTGATAAAGCTTTTGCCAAATGTGTTTGCAATGGTGTTCACTAATGGTGCGTTTTCCGCTGTTAGCTGGTGCGCAATCACATCCAAATCTACAACAGGAATAGATAAGTCAGCAAAAACAGTTGCTGCTTCACTTTTTCCGCAGCCAATGCCGCCTGTTAGTGCAACGATATACATAGTAAGTTATACGACTAAATTAAATAAAAGCTCGCCAATTGTGGGCCGAAAAACAGTGCTGCAATACCACCTAATGCAAGAAAGGGGCCGAAAGGAATGGCAGTGCCACCTTCTTTTCCTCTAAAAGCAATTAAGCCAATGCCAATCACGGCACCCAGTACTGAACTGAGTAAAATCACAGCAGGGATAAGCTGCCAACCAAACCAAGCACCGATAGCGGCGAGCAATTTAAAGTCGCCATATCCCATACCTTCTTTACCAGTAACGATTTTAAATAACCAATAAACAGACCATAGAATAAGGTAGCCAACGATAGCGCCGATGACGGCAGATTTTAAATCAATAAAGCCGCCGTTAAGGTTGAATAGTAAGCCAAGCCAAAGGAGAGGCAAGGTGATGTCATCGGGCAGTAGCTGCGTGTCGAAGTCAATAAAGGTTAAGGCAACTAAAGCATAGGTGAATACCCAAGCAAATAATGTGGTGTAGGTATAGCCAAACTGCCAGGCAACCAAGCCGATTAATGCGCCAGTCAGTGCTTCTACAAATGGATAGCGTGGGCTGATCTTCGTTTTGCAGCCTTTACACTTTCCACCTAATAATATGTAGCTAATCACGGGAATGTTTTCTAGCGCGGAAATTTGATGGTTACATTTTGGGCAGGCAGAACGTGGTTTTGAAAGGGATAATGGGCTTTGCTCTGGCGCTTCTTTACCCTGTAGCTCTAGGCAGTTGTTGTGCCATTCGCGCTCCATCATTTTGGGCAGACGATAAATGACAACATTTAAGAAACTGCCGACTAGCAACCCAAAAACCACTGAAAACGTGATGAATATAGCTGGGTTGCTGCGCATGGCATCAGATAAAGGGCTTAGAAAGTCAAACATTATGTTTCCTCAAGTAATCGACGATACCGTCCTATATGTAAACTTTTCGTATCATCTCACCGTTAATAAAACTATGCAATCAGATAACAATGGCACAAAACATGCTTGAAATTTAGGTGAGTACCCACCATATGGATTATGTTACTCTGAACGATAAGTAAAGGAATAAATGATGACTGACCTAGAAGACTTACAAACAGAATTAGAAAGTTTGCTAGACCTTGATGCTGCGAATCAAACAGGCTGGGATGAGCCAGTGATTTGTCGCGTAGAGGTTGATTTGCCTGGTTGGTTAACGCAGCTGGCAGGCGGCAACGAGTGGGAAGTGTACAGCGAAAACGAAGATGAGAATTGTATGAGCTTCGCAATGCGTGAAAAAGTAGCACGACAATCTGCAAAAACTGCGGAAGTGACTTTGTATCATAATGGTTACGCCGTCGTAGATGTTGATGGCACACCTTTATTTGATGGAACGCTGACAACGGGCACCAGTGATTGTGCACATTTGAGTTATTACCATGCCAATAGTGGCGAGCCTGTGACACTTAACTAGTTGTGATGATTAGTTGGCGATGAGCCTGGCGTTGCGCGGTGTTTAGTATTGCCGTGCGACGGAGAACTCTGCCAGCTTGATGAGGGCTTCTTTATAGTCTGACGCAGGAAATGCAGTAATCGCGGCGCAGGCTTGATTGGCTTCCTGCTTGGCTAAGTCAAGGACGTAGGCTGAGGCATTAGTTTCAGCCACTGCCGTCAATACAGAGGACATATCATCTAGACCACCACGCTCAATGGCTTTTCGAATCACGGCTGCTTGGGATTTTGTGCCATGTTGAATGGCATAAAGCAATGGTAGGGTTGGCTTGCCTTCAGCTAAATCATCACCCAAATTTTTCCCAATTTTTTCTGCATCACCATTTAAGTCAAGAACGTCGTCAACCAATTGGAAGGCGGTGCCTAAATGTTTGCCGTATAAAGCCAATGCTTCTTCGTCTTCGGTTGTGCTTTGGTCGCTAATGACTGCGCCTAGTCTTGCCGCTGCTTCAAACAGCTTAGCTGTTTTAAAGTGAATGACCTGTAAATAGGCTTCTGCCGTGATGTCAGCATTGTTTAAGTTGAGTAATTGCAACACCTCGCCTTCGGAGATGGTGTTGGTGGCATCTGACAAGACAGCCATAACCTCCATGTTCTGCAATGACACCATCATCTGAAAAGCGCGAGAGTAGAGGAAATCACCAACCAATACGCTAGCAGGGTTACCAAAAACATGGTTTGCTGTTTTTTTACCACGGCGAAGATCTGACTCGTCAACAACATCGTCGTGTAATAAAGTCGCTGTATGGATAAACTCAATAATGGCTGCAAGCTGGTGTTGCTTTTCACCAATGGGGCCAAACAAACCGCTCGATAACAATACGAGTGCTGGCCGCAAGCGTTTGCCTGCGCTGCCAGTGATATGTTCACCAATAGTATTGATAAGAGAGACTTCAGAACGTAGCGACTTGCGAATCACGGCGTCTACGGCTTGCATGTCTTCTGAGATGTGGGATTGGAGTTGGTTTAAAGTCACTTGCGTTATATTGTTTTGCGGAACATCAATAAAGCAGGCATTTTAGCATAATGCCGCGTTGAAATTGTGTGCATATATTTATGTTGAAAAGTCGCATTTATCGTTTGCTTTGTTGCGTAATTTTAGTATAATGCTCGATTCATTTGAACGTGTGAATCAAGGCAAAAACATGTACGCAGTTATTAAAACAGGTGGCAAACAGTATAAAGTTGCTGCTGGTGACTACCTTAAGGTAGAAAAATTAGACGGTGAAGTAGGTAGCAAAGTAGTGATTGACAAAGTTGTCATGCTTGCTGATGGTGACGATGTAAAGATCGGTTCTCCATTAGTAGCTGGTGCAAAAGTGAATGCAACCGTACTTTCACATGGTAAAGGCGACAAGGTGATGATTTTTAAATTCAATCGCCGTAAGCACTATCGTAAGACGCAAGGCCATCGTCAAAGCTATACAGAAATTAAAATCGAAGATATTAATGGTAAAGGCGCTGCTAAAGCAGCTGCACCTAAAGCAGCGGCTAAAAAACCTGCCGCAGCCAAAGCTAAGCCTGCTGCAGCGAAGAAACCTGCTGCCACAGCTAAGCCAGCAGCTGCTAAGAAGCC
>SPJO01000081.1 GCA_006844635.1 Methylophilaceae bacterium
CGGCACCACTTCTGAAGCACCAGCCACTCGCAATTCTTCCATGTGGGTTTCATCTGATGTGCGTACGACTACGGGTAAATTTGGATAGCGCTCTTTAGTGACATGCAGCACTTTCATTGATGCACGCATATCAGAATAGCTAATGACTAATGCTTTCGCACGCGATGCCCCCGCAGCTTCTAATACTGCATGCCTCCCTGCATCACCATACATGACATGATCACCACCAATCGTGGCCTCATGCACTCTTGCTGGATCAATATCCAATGCAACAAATGGGATTTGCTCTTCTTTCAAAAAGCGCCCTAAATATTGGCCGCTACGGCCGTAGCCACATAAGATGACATGCTCAGAAAAACCTTCGCCAACATGCTCAATATGATCAATTTGGCGGCTATTATTAGAGGTATAGCTTTTCACTA
Source organism: Methylophilaceae bacterium (assembly GCA_006844635.1). Classification (GTDB taxonomy): domain Bacteria; phylum Pseudomonadota; class Gammaproteobacteria; order Burkholderiales; family Methylophilaceae. The sequence continues at coordinate 423 of SPJO01000081.1, forward strand.
GCTTACGGGCGATTCGTCCGTTATATTGAATAATAAATGGCGCAAATATCATCGACATCAAACAGGCTGATAGGACGAGTTGCAATTCCTCACCGCCAATCAAGCCTTCACCTAAACCAAGCGTTAAGATAACAAAACCAAACTCACCCGCTTGCCCGAGGATAACGCCTGTCCGAATGCCCACACCCCACTCAAAACCAAAAATACGCACTAACACGGCAATTAAAATAGCTTTGAATAAAACAAATGCCACTAACAAGCTAGCAACCAAACCAATGTTTTGTGCCAGATAATTAAAATCAAGCAACATGCCAACACTAATAAAGAACAAGCCCATCAGAATATCGCGGAATGAAGCAATATCAGATTCCACTTGGTACCGATAGCGTGTTTCGGAAATCAGCATACCTGCGATGAAAGCACCAAGCGCATATGACAAGCCAGCCAAGTGTGTGGCAAATGACAGTAGAAGCGTAACCATCAGCACATTCATCACAAACAGTTCGCGCGAACGCTGACCAGCAACTAAGCCAAACCAAAAGTTAATCACTGCTTTACCAAACTTGAATAGGATAAATAACAGCACCACCGTTTTGATAAATGCCAGCCCAAGAAGCGTTGTTAAGTCAGCGGAGTCTGCACCAAGCGCGGGAATCAGCACTAAAATAGGGATGACGGCTAAGTCTTGAAAGAGCAAAATACCAATACTTAAACGTCCGTGTCTGGAGTTCAAATCGACACGCTCCATCAGGATTTTGGAGACAATGGCTGTTGACGACATCGTCAATGCGGAAGCAACAATAAATGCGACGGTTAATGAAAAGCCTGCTAACCAACATGCCAAGATGACAGCCAACAAGGTAATCACGACTTGCGCGCCGCCAAGCCCGAAGAGTGTTTTACGCATGGCATAGAGCTTCGGCAAGCTAAACTCTAAACCTATACTAAACATCAAGAAAACAATGCCGAACTCAGCAAAATGGCGACCTGCTTCTGTATCTGGCAACAACTGAAAAGCATAAGGACCAACAGCAACACCCACCATAAAATAAGCCAGCATCGGCGGCAAACGCATTGCTCGGAAGAATGCTACAGACAAGACTGAGCTTGTGAGTACGATCAATATGCTGGCAAGTGAATTAAACAATGATGGTCTTTCTTAAAATTTTAATGTCTACAATAGTTATAGCCTGTAGATGTCGTTTAGGCAAATCCAAATAGGACTTTACGCAAAAATTGTGCCTACTCTTTAGCATTTACTGCAAAAGAAGCTTTTTTTGCTTTATTCCGTATCGGTTCCCTTGTTATACTAATTGTATATGAGTCCTACACTACTTCAAACGGAGATATCACACGCCCCTGCTCGCAAGGCGCTTGACCGTGCACGCGAAGTCTTGCAGATTGAAGCAGCCGAAATAGAAGCCATTGCTGCCAGACTTGATGAACAATTTGAAACAGCCGTACAGCTCATTTTACATTGCAAAGGACGTGTTGTTGTAACGGGCATTGGTAAGTCAGGCCACATTGGCGGCAAAATTGCAGCAACATTTGCCAGCACAGGCACGCCAGCTTTCTTTATGCACCCAGCAGAAGCAAGCCATGGCGACCTTGGTATGATTACTGAAGAAGATGTTGTGATTGCGCTTTCAAACTCTGGTGAGAGTGATGAGATTCTTAATATTTTGCCAACCATTAAGCGCTTAGGCACCAAGGTGATTGGCATTACTGGCAACGCTGCCTCTACGTTAGCTACAGAAGCCGACTTACACTTGAGCGCAGAAGTATCACAAGAAGCTTGTCCGCTAGGCTTATCACCAACAGCGAGCACGACAGCAACTTTAGCGCTGGGTGATGCATTAGCTGTTTGCGTATTGGATTGCCGTGATTTTTCTGCTGAAGATTTTGCCAAGTCTCACCCAGGTGGCAGCTTAGGCAGGCGCTTAATCACGCGTGTGAAAGATATTATGCATACAGAAGAAGCGCTGCCTTTTGTACAAGATAACGTATTGCTCACAGACGCCTTAGTTGAAATGACAGAAAAAAGCCTTGGCTTTACTGCCGTGGTTAACCGCGAGCAAGCATTGGTAGGCATTTTTACAGACGGCGATTTACGCCGTGTATTTGCAAAAGGCGTGAATCCAGCATCGACAACGATTGCTGATGTCATGCATCAAAACCCCAATACGATTCTGGCCGATAAGTTAGCCGCAGAGGCGGTTGAACTGATGGAACAGAAAAAAATTAATGGCTTGCTGGTGACAGATGACACCGGCAAACTAGTTGGCGCGTTTAATATGCATGATTTATTAAGAGCAAAAATTGTTTAACCAGAAAGAAGAAAAGATTGCATAACACAAAAGAGGATGTCTTAGCCCGTGCCAAGAAAATCAAACTGATGATTTTCGATATTGATGGCGTGATGACAGATGGCGGTTTGACGATTGGTGACGATGGGCAAGAATATAAAACATTCAACTCGCAAGATGGGCTAGGTTTAAAACTGTTAAAAAGTAGCGGCGTTGAATTGGCGATTATTACTGGCCGTACATCAAATGTTGTGACAAAACGCGCAGAGAATATTGGTGTGGAATATCTATACCAAGGTGTTGAAGATAAGTTAAGTGCATATCAAGCACTGATTAAAAAGCTTGGATTTCAGCCAGAAGAGACTGGTTTTATGGGTGATGATATTGTTGATTTACCCCCGATGTTACGTTGCGGTTTGGGTGTGAGTGTCCCAGCCGCATTTGATGTCGTTAAAACACGTGCGCACTATGTCACGACACGTGAGGCTGGGAAAGGCGCCGTACGTGAGGTGTGTGAATTGATTATGCAGGCACAAGAGACCTATGACGATATTACAGCGCCATATTTGCAATAACCGTCATTTAGTAACGATTGCTGAGTGATTAAACGATGTTAAACCGAACTGCCATCGCTTTTCCATTAGTGCTTGCTGGGTTAATGGCACTCCTGACGTTTTGGATATACCAAACGGTGGAAGAGCAAGGTAACGAGCATGCTAATCATAACCGGCATGATCCTGACTACATTATGGAAAACTTTGTGACAACACAAACAGATGTGACAGGTAAACTACGCTATATATTGGCAGCAAACAAAATGATGCATTATCCCGACGATGATACGACAGCGCTGGAACAGCCCAAGTTTACGCAATTTGCAACGGATAAGCCTTATACAAAAATTAAAGGGAAAAGTGCAAACGTTTCTCCGGATGGAGAGGAAATTGAGATTATTGATGATGTTGTGGTCGTGCGAGAAGCATTTGGCGAAAAGGGTGAAATGACTGTGTTAACCGACAAGTTAACCGTTTTCCCAAATGAAGAGCTAGCCAAAACGGATCAGCCTGTTGTAATCAAACAGGCACCGAAAACAGTTATTCATGCCACTGGTATGATTTACGATAAAAAGAAAAAAACAATGCACCTGCTTAACCGTGTGAAAGCACATTATGAAAGACCGAAAAGCAGAAATTAAGTCATTGAATAGTTTGATGACAAAACCACAGGAACGATGGTGAGGAAATGAATATTTTTAGGAGCTTATTTGTCGCACTATGCAGCATCTGCATTAGCAGCAATGCATTTGCTGAAGCGGCTGACCGTAACAAACCTATTGAGCTGGAAGCCGATAGTGTCATTGTCGATGATGCGAAGAAAATCAGCACCTATCTTGGGAATGTGATTTTAACGCAAGGGACACTGGTGATCCGTGCTGCCAAGCTGGTGGTACGTGAGGATAAAAACGGCTTTCAACACAGCACGTCTACTGGTAGCCCGACCACCTTCAAACAAAAACGTGAAGGTAAAAATGAATACATGACGGGTAGTGGTAAACGCATTGAATATGATGGCCGCATGGACAAAGTACAGCTTTATACGAATGCTTGGGTTAAGCGTGGTGAAGATATCGTTTATGGCGATTACATAAGCTACGATGCAAATGCAGAATATGCTGAGGTGCTTGGCGGCAACAAATCAGAAAGTGCTGGTCCATCAAGCGGGCGCGTAAGAGCTATTATTCAACCAAAAAACAAAGCAAAACCGACGCCGGCTGCTCCAGCAAGGCCAGCAGCACCAACCTCTACCAACAAACTTAAATTCAGCAATGAGCTGAACTCAATAACAGAATAAAAGATTATGAGCGAACTTGTTGCAGAAAACTTACGCAAGTCATACAAAGCGCGCACGGTTGTCCATGACATCTCACTGAACATCAAGAGCGGCGAAGTCGTTGGTTTACTTGGCCCAAATGGTGCAGGTAAAACAACCAGCTTTTATATGATTGTCGGCTTAGTGCCTTTAGAAGCTGGTCGCATCATTTTAGACGGTACGGATTTGAGTCGCATGCCGATTCATTTACGCGCACAAATGGGCTTGGCTTACTTGCCACAGGAGCCTTCTATTTTTCGCAAGTTAACCGTGTCAGAAAACATCATGGCGGTGCTAGAGCTACAAGATTTGAATGAAGAGGAAAAGCATGCGCGCTTAGAGTCGCTATTGCATGATCTACATATCATGCATATTCGTAGCAATGCTGCGATTAGCCTGTCAGGCGGAGAACGACGACGCGTTGAAATTGCCCGCTGCTTGGCATCTGACCCAGATTTTATTCTGCTGGATGAGCCATTTGCAGGAATCGACCCAATCGCAGTGTTAGATATTCAAAAAATTATTCGATTCTTGTCATCACGTAATATTGGTGTGCTCATCACAGACCACAACGTGCGTGAAACACTTGGCATTTGTGACCGTGCATATATTGTGAACGAAGGCGCTGTCTTTGCTTCTGGCAGCCCAACAGAAATTGTCAGTAACGAAGATGTAAGAGAAGTATATTTAGGTAGGGACTTTAAGCTGTAAAGTAGCAATCATGAAACAAAATCTACAATTAAAAATGTCACAAAATCTAGCGCTAACCCCGCAGTTGCAGCAATCTATTCGTCTGCTACAACTGTCCACGCTAGAGCTCAATCAAGAGCTGGAAACCATCCTAGAAGAAAATCCATTATTAGAGCTAGTCGACGGTGAGAGTGAGTATGACAATGGTGATGATAACAACGACGCATCCGCAAACGAGGAAAGCTCAGCTAACGATAGTGCAGATGAAGCCACTGCTGAGGTACCAGCTGAAACAAGCCCATTAGAAGCACAAGAAGTCAGCAATCCAACACCCGAAGATGCTTCCGCAGCAGAAACGCCCATGTCTGATGAGGACTTCAAGAAAAATGATTTCGATGAAGACTATGAAGAGTATGGCAGTGCCAGCAGCTGGGACGAAGGTGGTAGACAACATAACAATGATGATGACGATGATGATTTCACGCGCCAAGAAACCGTTGAAGGTAGCTTGCGAGACCATCTAGTCGACCAGCTAAAACTAGTTAAGTTATCCGAGCGAGATCAAAGGCTAATCCTATTATTAATTGACAGCGTTAATGAGAATGGTTATTTGGAAGCTGATCTAGAAGAAATCCTTGAGGCACTGCCTGAGGAGTTAGAAGTTGAACTTGTTGAGTTAGAAACAGCACTGAAACATTTACAGAATCTAGACCCACCAGGTATTGGTGCAGGTAACTTACAAGAGTGCATTTTACTGCAGCTCAATTTACTGCCTGACAATATGCCAGAACTAGCCACTGCAAAAGCCATTGTAGAAGAGCATTTGCAATTGTTGGCAAATAAAGATTTTAATACGT
>SPJO01000082.1 GCA_006844635.1 Methylophilaceae bacterium
CAATGATGATGGCAGTATCACCGTCACGAATAAAGGCTATAACCGTAAAGAGGAAAAGTGGAGTACGGCAAAAGGTAAAGCACATTTTATTGAAGAACCAAATGCCGACAACGAGTACATTGGCAAATTAAAAGTTTCGTTTTTTGGCCCCTTTTATGGCGCTTACAATATCATTGCCTTAGATAAGCTATATTATAATTACGCGATGGTTTGCGGGCCTAATAAAGAATACTTGTGGATACTCGCCCGTACCCCAGAACTGACCTACCCAATTAAGCAGCACTTAATGAGCCAAGCCAAAGAGTTAGGTTTTGATACCGATAGCTTGGTGCACGTTAATCAGAACCCTGACATTCCAAATTACGAAGCTGGCCAACACGTCATTAAAAAGAAAGCTGAATAAAACTTACTTTTGAATGCGTGTAAACGTATAGCCAGCTTGCTGAAACTGTTTAATCAAGCCAGATTCTCCCGGCAAGTGGGCTGCTCCAACGGCAATAAATGTTGACTGCTCATTCGCGATTGCAATCGAGCGGTTAGCCATCAATTGGTTACGGTCGTTTAAGAGCTTCTGCAACATTTTCTTCGATAGTGTTTTCGGTAAGCCAGCCTCAGTCACCTCTGCGTTAAGTGCAAGCAGTTGATCGCTATCTTCTTGCTGATAAACGGCGATTAAACGTTCAAAATCATGCGCTTTTTGTGCCTCATCCATCTTTAATGCTGCGCGCAACATCACCATTTGCTCATCCATACTAAAAGAGTCAATCACGCCGAAATGTTCAGCATTACTTTCCAACCCTTTCACAGGCTTACCAAAGTCTTCCGCACTGCGCATTAGCAAATTATCCTGAGCATAAGGCGTTTGCGGTTTGTATTGACTAAACAACACTGCTAACAACCATGGTTTCATTTTTAAAGCACGATCTAGATGCATTACATGAAAATCCACTAAACGACGAAATTGATCCATTTCCTCCTCGGTTAACATCGTTTTTAATGACCCTTCCGCCATTAAAAAGTTATGTGGATCACCATTGGGTGTGGTTTCCATAACAAACACATCCACACTCTTGAGAGCAGTTTTGATAGGCGCTGAAAAGTCAGTCACCCGATTATCATCAGTATGGATCGTGCCAAACAGGTAACTCACTTTGCCGGTTGGCGATTTGATTTGCCAAAACAAACCAGTTTCCGTTGCCTGTGTCACCATCGGAAAGCCGAATAGCATGGCACTGATAAAGGCAAGTAAACGAAATCGTTGAAACATCGATTCACTCCAATCAATAGTTGGCTAATGAATAATACGCTTTTTATTACGTGCTGGTCGCGCAGCATTCTTCATGTCATTAAACGCCTTAGGTAACCCTGATGGTTGACGACGCCCTTTACTTTTCTTGTGTTTAGCACGTGAGTTGTCTTTTGGCTTGAAGCTGCTGCCGTCGGACTGCTTAATTGTGCCCATGACTTTAGGTTGAAAAGCTGGAATCAATTGTTTCTTACCTGGACCAATTAAATCAGCGCGGCCCATACGCTTTAACGCTTCACGTAACATCGGCCAATTTTCAGGGTCGTGGTAACGAATAAACGCTTTGTGTAACTTACGTATTTTGCCAGCTTTAGGTACGGGCACATCATCTGAGTCTTCGGTCACTTTGCGCAACGGGTTTTTACCACTGTGATACATCGCCGTCGCCATGGCCATCGGTGTAGGGGTAAAGTTTTGCACTTGATCCAACCTAAAATTATATCGTTTGAGCCATAACGCAAGATTAAGCATATCTTCATCCGTAGTGCCTGGATGTGAAGCAATGAAATATGGAATCAGATATTGTTTTTTACCCGCTTCTGCACTGTACTTTTCAAACATCGCTTTAAATTCATCATAGGCCCCCATGCCAGGCTTCATCATTTTACTCAGCACATTTTCTTCTGAGTGCTCTGGCGCAATTTTCAAATAACCGCCCACATGATGTTGTACTAACTCTTTGACATACTCTGGCGACTTCACCGCCAAATCATAACGTAAGCCAGATCCAATCAAGATTTTCTTCACACCTTTGATATTGCGTGCTTTGCGATAAAGTTGAATCAAAGCACTGTGGTCGGTATTCAGGTTTTCACAAACATCAGGGTATACACAAGACAATTTGCGACAAGCTTTCTCTATCTTTTCCGATTTACAGGCAATCCGATACATATTGGCCGTAGGCCCACCAAGATCAGAGATAACACCCGTAAATCCATCGACTTTATCGCGTATTTCTTCTACCTCTCGCAAAATTGACGCTTCACTTCTGTTTTGAATGATGCGCCCCTCATGTTCAGTAATGCTACAGAAAGTACAACCACCGAAACAACCCCGCATAATATTCACACTAAAGCGAATCATATCCCAAGCGGGAATTTTGGCATCCTTATAAACAGGGTGCGGTTTACGCGCATAGGGCAAATCGTAAACGAAATCCATTTCTTTGGTTGTCAGCGGAATCGGTGGTGGATTAAGCCACACTTCTCTATCGCCATGCTTTTGCACCAATGCGCGTGCATTACCTGGGTTAGATTCTAAATGCAACACACGCGAAGCATGCGCATAGAGCACAGGGTCATTGGCAACATCTTCGTAAGCAGGTAGGCGCACCACTTGTTTACTTCTATCGGCCTTCGGCTTTCTCGGTCTTACCACTTGAATGGCTTTCGTCCCTGCTGGTAAATCTGCAGGCGCACCGGCTGACTCCGTCGCACAACTTGCATCCCCTTTGCCCATTTTCATTTCATAAGGGTCGGCTGGCGCATCCACTTTACCAGGTCTGTCTAACTTGGTACTTTGTATCTCGTCCCAACCTTCAGGCACGGTTTTCTGCATATATGCAGTCCCGCGAATATCTTGAATCTGGCTAACGGCCTCACCTTTAGCGATACGATGTGACAGTTCGACCAGTGCTCGCTCTGCATTGCCATAAATCAAGATATCAGCTTTTGAGTCAACTAAAATAGAGCGTCGTACTTTATCTGACCAATAATCATAATGAGCAATGCGACGTAAACTCGCTTCAATACTACCAACCACTACAGGCACTTTTGAGTACGCTTCCCGACAACGTTGGCTGTAGACCAACACTGCACGGTCAGGCCGTTTATTCGGCGCAGCATCAGGCGTATAGGCATCATCAGAACGGATTTTTCGATCAGCCGTGTAACGGTTAACCATACTATCCATATTGCCTGCCGTAATCCCAAAGTATAAGTTCGGCTTACCTAACGCTTTAAATGCATGCGCATTTTGCCAATCTGGCTGTGCAATAATCCCGACACGGAAACCTTGCGCCTCTAATAAGCGGCCAACTAAAGCCATGCCAAAACTAGGGTGATCGATATAAGCATCCCCGGTGACTAAAATAATGTCACAGCTATCCCAGCCGAGTGCATCCATCTCCTCTCGCGAGGTCGGTAATATACTCGCCGTGCCAAACCGTTTTGCCCAATAAGGACGGTAGGTTTGGATTGGTTTTGCTAACATGGTGGTATAGATTTCCATAAGCTGCGCATTTTACGCGGTAATCAATTGATTTAAAATAGATTTTTTAAAATAATTCCACACCAAATGGTTTAAGCAGTATTGCCGTCATAAAAAACATAACGATTGTTAGCATTCCAGCAGCGCCTAAAGCCAACCAAAAACCCAACTTTGGCAGCAAATAAGGAAAGCATAAAAACATAGGCAGTGTCGGCAACACATACCAGAATGTATAGTAGGCATGACTGGCAATTTTGCTATCAGCTTGCTTCTCAACAAATAGCCATATTAAGGTCAGTATGGTCACTGTTGGTAAGGCGGCAACAAGCGCGCCAAGCTTATCGCTGCGTTTAGCAAGCTCCGACACTAGGACGACAATACCCGCTGTAACCAAGTACTTAATAATGAGATATTTCATCTTTCCTCCTGCTTTTCTATTTGAATTATTGTTGATGAGCGTAATATAAACATTATGACAACGATTCAATATAAAGTTTCTGGACTAACCTGCGGTGGCTGCGTCAGCCGTGTAAAAAACACCTTATCAGATTACGCTGAGGATGTAGAGGTTACGTTAACACCGCCACAAGCAACATTAACCAACCCGCGTAAAGCACTTGATCAACTCAACAATGCTCTGACTGCAGCTGGCAATTACCAACTGCATGCAATCGCGCAAAAAGAAAAAGAGCAACCAGCTATAACCATCAACCACGACAAAAGCTGGTTTGCTACATACAAGCCATTATTGCTGGTATTCGCTTATATTTTGTTAGTCTCACTAGCCGTTGAAACAACCCATGGCAGCTTTTCATGGTCACGATGGATGCCAAACTTCATGGCAGGCTTCTTTATCGTCTTTTCATTCTTTAAGCTTTTAGACCTTTCAGGGTTTGCAAATAGTTATGCGACGTATGACTTATTAGCAAAAAAATGGCTACCCTATGGCTTTTTTTACCCCTTTATAGAATTAGGCTTAGGCTTGGCTTACCTCTTACAATGGCAACCACTCGTCACTAACTGGATAACGCTGGTTGTGATGGGATTTTCTACCATTGGGGTCATCTTAGCGGTAACAAAAAAACAAAGCATCCGCTGCGCTTGCTTAGGCACCGGCTTTAATTTACCAATGAGCACGGTGACGATTATTGAAGACTTACTCATGGTTGGCATGGCTTTAGTCATGATTCTGAACCAATAATTTTTTGCATTAAAAATACAGAATTTTGAAAAGCCATATTTATTTAATGGTTTTTAAGATCGTGTTGTTACATCGCCAGTTACTTTTTGTTACAATTCTCGGGAAACGCTGCAGCATAGCCACTCTCACTGAAAGCTAATAACTCCACAAACAGCCATGAGCAAGTTCGCCTTATCTAGAAATCTGCTACTACCGCTACTGCTCGCTGGCATCTTGGCCATCTTCATTTCTGCCTTTTACATGTTCACACTGAACTTAAACGCAATGGAAGAAAAGGCCCTCCAAGAAACATTAAAGCTAGAGCATGTGTTAGATATGGCAAAGGGGCTTGTCATACAACGCGTCTACTCTTCTATGGAGTTATTCAAACAAGAAAGCCATCAATTAGGCATGGCTAACATCAAGGGTTCGACCCAACTCCTAGGTGAAAAAGTGCCCAACTTACAGCTAGGCGACACCGCACAAACTGAACGCAAACAACTTGTTGACTCTGTCACAGAAATCGGCAGTGGCACAGCCACTATTTTCGTCAAAAGAGGTGAACAGTTCATTCGCATTTCGACTAATGTTAGAAAAAAAGATAACGCACGTGCTATCGGTACGCAGTTAAACCCTACTGGTAAAGCTATTCAACGTTTAAGCTTAGGCAAACCTTTTTATGGCGTGGTTGATATTTTAGGAGAGCCATATATTTCAGGCTACGAACCGATTTTTAGTAGCAGCCAACAAGTGATTGGCGCTTGGTATGTCGGCTACAAAGTGAATGTGAATGCTTTAGAGTCTGCAATCAAGAAATGGCGGTTTCTAGATTCAGGCTTCGCAGCCATCACCGACTACAACAACAATATACGCTTTCTATCGGATCACATTTCACTAGAAGATGCGAAAACCACCCTACAAAATACCGGCAAAAAATGGTTTATCGCGCAACGTAAAATACCCGAATGGAATTTTAATGCTTACATCGCATTCCCCTATCGGAACGCTTACCTATCTAGTGCTGCCCCCCTTTACCCTGTTCTAATTATGAGCGGCATTTTAGGCATATTATTATTAATCCTCATCCAACGCGGCATTAAACGTTTTGTCCTAACACCATTAGGTGGGGAGCCAGAAGCAGCTAGTCATCTAGTCAAAAGTATTGCACAAGGTGAGTTTGCTGAGGACGGTATGAACGCCGAGCCAGATACGTTAATTGGCAACATGCTTAAAATGCGTAGCCAGCTACGTAAAATGATGGAGGAGATTAAAGAAAACAATAACAAACTCAGCACATCTTCCAGCGTATTTCAACATGCACACGATGGCATCTTCATCACGGACCCTGAAGGTAATATCATCGAAACGAATCCAGCATTTACCGACATCAGCGGCTATACGAGAGAAGATGCCATTGGCAAAAAGCC
>SPJO01000083.1 GCA_006844635.1 Methylophilaceae bacterium
GTTCCTATTTTTATCTTAAGCGAAACTGCACATTACGCTCAGCTCAAAAAAACGCTAATGTTCAGTCCCTTTTCAAGTAATGAAATTGTGCCCTGGCCAATCTCCGATGTCGATGAGCTGTCTACTGCTATACAAAAAGCAATTCAACGTAGACAGCTTCGGATGAAGTACCAAACCACGATTGCAAGCTCACAAATAAACCTTGAAAAACTGCCCTTACTTCAACCTGAGGCTGATCATTATTTAGATCAGTTGCTACATCATGCGCCCATTGGCGTATTAACTGTTGATGTAGATGGCATTATTCTGACGGCCAATCATCAAGCATTAGTAATTTTAGATATTAGTGAACATTTAGCACTTGGGCAGTCAGTTGGAATGCTATTGCCTTTGAGGGAGCGGCCTAGAGCAAAGCTGTTGCTTGATAGTAGTTTTGATTCGTTTGAACGGCAAGAGCCGCAAATATTTGAGGCTGACAGCAAAACAAGAGGCACTTGTTTTATTGAGGTGATCTTAACACCACTTGCCTACCGTACAGGTCAAAAAGGGGCCATGTTGATCTTACAAGACGTGACCAACAAAGTGTTAGCTGAACGTGAGCGGCAACGAGTTGAGGAAGATCAGCGTTTGCATTTGAGAGTGCTAAGGTCATTTTATGAAATTAGCTCCAATTTGGAGTTTAATTTAAAAGAAAAGCTACAATTGCTTTTAAAGCTAGGGAGTGAGCAATTTGGGATGCCAATTGCAGTATTGTCACGTATAGATGGAGAAAAGTATTACATTCACGACTCAATTACTGACTCTGATCACTTCTCCCCAGGTGTGACCAAAAAACTAAAACAAACATTTTGTAGCGAAGCAATATTACATAGCGAGCCACTTGCTTTTGAAAGTGCTAGCAAAGTTAAAAAGTGGAGTAAGCACTACAGCGCTAAGACCCATAATATAGAAGCTTATATGGGGGTGCGTATCATTGTTGAAGGTGACCTATACGGAACCCTTTCATTTGCTAGTAAAGAGGCGAGAAGCATCCCTTTTAGATTAGCCGACTTAGAAGTGTTCAAACTGATGGCGCAATGGGTTGGTAATGAGTTGCAAAGAGAGTTTGCTGGATCTTATATGGTTAAGCTTTCTAGTGCCTTGGAACAAGCTGCTGACTCTGTCATTATTACTGATCATAATCGTAGTATTGAATATGTAAATCCATCATTTGAGAATATGACGGGTTATACAAGGGAAGAGGTGCTTGGTAAGAAAGCATACTTCTTAAGGCATGGATCAGAGCAGCCAGCACTTTATGATGAGTTATGGCAGTCAATTAGTTCTGGCGGTGTTTATCGCGGTGTTATTATTAATCGAAAAAAAGATGGCACGGTTTATCATGAACAAAAGACGATTACGCCTTTAAAGGATGATCAAGGCAATATTACTCATTTCATCTCTACTGGCCATGATATTTCTGATTTAGTAAAGGCCGAAGAGCAGGATCGCCTTCATAAAGCCGAGTTTGCCCATGTTGCACGCTTAGGGGTTTTAGGAGAGATGACTTCAGGCTTGGCACATGAACTTAATCAACCTTTATGCGCGATTACCACCTATGCACAGACTTGTCTTCGCATTGTCCAAGGTGAAAATTATAAAATGGAAGATGTTAGCTACGGGCTTGAGCAAGTGATTAAGCAGGCAGAGCTGGGTGGAGATATCTTCAGGCGGTTACGCGACTTTGCGCGAAAAGAAGAAAAGCCTAAGACCCCCAGTAGTATTCGTGACATTATTCATGAAGTGCGTGATTTCACGCGTGCAGAATGCCTACAAAACCAAATAAAACTAGAAGTGAAAGTCCCAGGCCAACTACCACTTGTAAGGGTGGATCCAATTCAAATTGAACAGGTATTAATCAATCTAGTGCGCAACAGCATGGATGCTTTGTTGGATGTGGGTGGGAGTCAGCGGAAAATTGTGTTGAGTGCTAAGATATATAAACGAAAATACATTTGTGTCAGTGTGAGTGATAATGGCAATGGGTGTAGTGAAGAAGTTGCCTCAAGATTGTATGAGCCTTTCTTTACCACGAAGAAACATGGGCTTGGCATCGGGCTGGGTATCAGTCAAACGATTGTGGTTACACACGGTGGAAATCTTTGGTTAGATAAAAATTCAAGCAATGGCGCGACCTTTAGCTTTACACTTGAGCCGTCAGAAGAAACAGAAGTAGGGGAGTAATATGAAAAATGACCTCAATTCAAAGTATTTTATTTATATTGTAGATGACAATCCTGCAGTGCGGGATGCGATTAGATTTCTTGTGCAGCAAGTCGGACTTAACCCAAAGGTTTTTTCTTCAGCACAGGACTTTTTAGATTTTTTTAAAGCTGAGATGCGAGGCTGTCTGGTATTAGATATCCGTATGCCGGGCATGAGTGGTTTAGATTTGCAAGAGCAGCTAGCGACGCTAGGCGCAAATATTCCAGTGATTATCATTACGGGCCATGGTGATGTGCCAATTACAGTGCGTGCAATGAAGTCTGGTGCATTTGAATTTTTGCAGAAACCGTTTAATGATCAAGTCTTATTAGATACGATTCAAGCAGCTTTAGTGAAATATGACACAATATGGCAAGAAGAAGATAAGCGCCTTGAGGCATCTAAGAGTTTGGCTGTTCTCACTAAGCGTGAAAGAGAAGTGTTAGAGTTGCTTAAAAATGGAAAATCAAATAAATTAATTGCGAGAGAGCTATCACTTTCTGTGCGGACTATTGAAGGTTACAGAGCTAATATTACTGATAAGTTAGGGGCTAAATCTTTAGGTGCGCTGATCGATATGGTCATCAAATCAGAATAATTGACATTTAAGAGCTAGAATACGAAAAAGTGATTGCCTTGTTAGTGAGGCGGCGATTCTCTAATGATGATATATGCACGTAACCTAACTTAACATGTAATTTAATGCCTTGTTCCAGTTTAAATAAATCGTTATTAAGTAATTTCGCGTATTTTCTAGCCTTTCACCGTATTTCTTCGGGTATTTCTAAATTTATATCTATGTAGAATTGGTTCTATGTTGTATTAGTAAGCTAATGCTATTCCAGACAGCCAATAGTCATTAATAGCTTTAGATTTGCGATACGATGAAACGATAAATTAATATTTTAAGGAGTATACATAATGAGAAGCTTGATATTAGGGCATCTAGTCTATCTATATACACCAATAGGAATTTTGGCGACTATCGCTGGTATTTTGATGGGTGGAGATTGGGTCTGGATTGGTATTGCAATCTTTGGATTTAATATTGTAATGGATACGCTTACAAGCGGCATCCATCTTAAAGGTGCAGCAACAAACTCAAAAGGTGAAGCTGCAGGCGTTGGTCCAATTCTAAATTTAATGATGTATTTACAATTGGTAAGTTTTATTGCATTGCAAGCAGCAGTTGTATGGCGCATTTACCAATACGTTGGTGGCGCACCAATCGAGGCTGCGACTTGGACGGCTTTTGGTCAAACATTCGCGTATGAAAGTGGCATTACTGGCTTAGGTTTAACTGCTGTTGTTATCGGCGCAGGTTTACATCAAGGCCTAGGTATTATGTTTGGACATGAGCTTTCACATACTAAAGGCTTCGGCTTCTTAATTTCACGCATGATGATGGGTTTATCAGGTTGTGCAGCATTTTGCTACGCACACGTATACAACCATCACCTAGAATTAGGACGTGCTTGGTTAGGGCCTCAAAACAATGCAATGTTGGACGATGCAGATCCTGCTACTTCACCACGTGGACGTAGCTTGTATAAACATTGGGTGATTTCAACAATCGGTCAGTCTTACTTTGGATTTAAAACTGAGCAAAGACGTCTAAAACGCATGGGTAAATCATTTTTCAATGTGTTTGCGAATCGTTGGATTAAAGGTTACTTGTTAAGTGTCCCAACTATTGCTGCATTTAGTTATGCTGGTTACTTAGCTGGTGGTCAAGAAGGCGCATTGTTTGGTTTAGGTTGCATGGCTGTTATCTGGGTTATCTCAACATTTGAGCTAGAAGCACTTAACTACATGGAGCACTATGGTCTAATCCGTGTTCACGGCGAACCAATTGAGTATCGTCATTCATGGGATAACGATAGTATCTTCACTGGTTTTGCTTTCATCGAAATTGGTCGTCAAGCAGATCACCATGACCGTGGCGAAACACATTTCTGGGAGCTAACAAGTGTTGGAGTGCCATCTACACCAGATGGTGCACCAAATGCAATGATGGGTTACTACACAGAGTTTGTGATTGCATTAGTACCACCACTATGGCATTCAATTATGAGAAAGAAACTTGCTATATGGGATCGTGATTTTGCTAATGCAGAAGAGCGTGAAATTGCAGCAAAAATTAACCGAATGGTTGGTTATGAGTGTGACCTCTCTAAAGTTGAAGGTAAAAAACTTGAAGTTAAATACGCTTAATTTTTAAAAAAAACATCAGCTCAATGGGCTGATGTTTTTTTTTCTAGAGGAGATTAATATGAGTACAGAAGATGCTTCACTATATGAACGTTTAGGCAAAAGGCCAGGTATTGAACAAATTGCTGCAGATATTTGGGATAACCATATCAGTAACCCACTCATTAATAACCGTTATGCAGCGAGTGATCCAGTTGAAGTAAAAAGATTAGTGACTGAGTTATGTTGTGCTGGCTTCGGAGGGCCTGAGGAATATACAGGTAAAGATATGATTTCCGCTCATAAAGGAATGAATATTAATGAGACGGAGTTTGTCGCAGTTTGTGATGATGTGCTTAAAGCGCTAGATACAAATAATGTTGGTCAGCGTGAAAAAGATGAAATACTTTGTATTCTTTATTCAATGAAACCGGAAGTTGTTCATCTTTAAATGATGGATATGGTGTCAATTAATCCTGGCACCATATAGAAATATTGTCAGGAATTTATATGTTTGGTTTGTTTTCTTCAAAAGGGCCTTTTAAAGTTAAAGTGGCCGCAGCAGATAAAGAGTTTGCAGTCGAAAAAGGTGATAATTTACTTAAGGCCGCTTTAGATAATCAGTTGGCTTGGCCACATAATTGCAGGGTTGGAAGTTGTGGTGAATGTAGGTGTCGTTTAGTCAGCGGAAAAATTAAGCCATTGGCAGATTTTAGTTACGTGCTTAATAGTGAGGAAATGGACTCGGGCATGATATTAGCCTGTCAAACAAGTTTGAGAAGTGATGTAGAGATTGAGGTGAGCATGGATATGCCAGCCAATCCAATTTCTAAACCTGAAACAACAGGTGGCACGATCATTAGTACCAAATCACTTACTCACGATATATTAGAAGTCACCATTCAAGTGGATGATGCATTTCCAAAATATTTAGCGGGACAATATGCAGAGGTAGTAGTGCCTGGCGTAATTGATAAGCCACGTTCATATTCTTTTGCAAAGTCTCCAGATAAAGAACAAAAGAACCATGTTAGCTTCTACATAAGGCATGTGCCAAAAGGGGAGTTTACAACTTGGCTACATAGTGAAAATAGAGAAGGTCAAAAAGTAGAGGTAACTGGACCATTCGGATCTTTTTGGCATAGAGAGTCTCCTAAGCAAGTACTATGCTTAGCTGGTGGTAGTGGGATGGCGCCGATTAAAGCATTGCTAGAGCATATGCTGAGTGAGGGAATGAGCCAACAGGTTACTTACTTATTTGGGGCAAGAACACAAAAAGATTTGTATTGTCTTGAGGAAATGCAAGAAATAGTAAAACTTTCTAAAGGACAATTCACATTCATTCCAGTGTTGTCACAAGAGCCAGAAGACAGTGACTGGACTGGTTTGAGAGGCTATGCAATCGACCATATTCAATTTACAGAAGACTTTGCAACGAATACACATGCCTATTTATGCGGGCCTCCACCCATGATTGATTCGGCGATTGAAATGTTCAATGCAAAAGGTTTGCTGAATGAACATATCTTTTATGATAAGTTTTTGGATGCTTCTAGTATGGAAGGTGGACGGGCATAGCTATTAAAGGAAAGACGCACCATCATTATTTTTTCATCAAAAAATCAAATAACAAGCATTAAAACTTCAGG
>SPJO01000084.1 GCA_006844635.1 Methylophilaceae bacterium
TTTAGCAATAAGGCCGAAACCTATATACTGACCACCTCAAACTTCGATAGTACTTTTCCACACATTTACATGTGAGGTAAGAAATATAAAACAATTAAATTGCAATTGCAACACTTTAGTTACATTTTGTTAACAAATTTTGTAATTATTTTTAGCAGCAAATTCAAAAAAATAAAATATTCAATTAAATCAACGAGAAAGAATCAGACTAACATGTGTCAAACCACTTACAATTTATACCCAGAAATCGATACATATCATCAAAACTGGTTAAAAATGGATGATTTACATGAGATTTACTATGAAGAGAGTGGCAATCCCAAAGGGATGCCTGTGGTTTTTTTACATGGTGGTCCAGGTGGTGGCTGCAGACCAGGCCAAAGACGCTTCTTTGACCCCAAGCACTATCGCATCATTTTATTAGATCAGCGCGGCTGCGAGCGAAGCAAACCACAAGGGTCCGTCATTAACAACACGACTGCAGACTTAGTCGCGGACCTAGAAAAGCTACGTGCGCACCTAGGCATTGAACAATGGCATGTCTTTGGCGGCTCTTGGGGCAGCACCTTAGCATTGTCTTATGCCACACAACACCCGACCCGCACCATCTCTCTCGCGTTGCGTGGCATTTTTCTTAGTCGCCAATCTGAACTCGATTGGTTTTTAGGAGACATTAAACATTTTTATCCTGATGTTTGGCAGGTGCTACTTGATTATTTGCCCACAGAAGAACAAGGCGATGTTTTAACCGCTTTTGAAAAACGGGTGTTTTCAGATGACATCAACATCAGCCACCCCGCTGCTGCTGCATGGAACAATTATGAAGGCAGCATTATGCGTTTAGACCCAACACAAGGGCAAAGCGCCCCGACAACACAACCAACGACTGAAGAATGCAAAAAAGCAAAAGCCGGTGATGTTGCGCGAGCACGTGTGCAAATTCACTATATCCGCAACCAATGCTTTATTGATGGTGAAGCATTATTGAAAGCAACCGAGCAGTTGTCGCACATCCCTACCGTGATTGTGCAAGGTCGTTATGATATGGTTTGTCCTCCACAAACAGCATGGTTATTGTCAAAAGCAATGCCACATGCCAAACATATTGTGGTGCAAGATGCAGGTCACTCAGCAATGGAACCAGGTGTTATCTCCGCATTGGTTGGCGCAACAGAGCAATTCAAGACGTTGTAAAATACAACGTCAATTAACGAGCGTTTAATATATTGACTAAATTAAACTCAAAAGAAGGCTTTAAAAAATTAGCGCAGCACCCCGCTATTAATAAGGCGATTAACAAACCCATGGCCGCATACTCTAAGAAAGAGTATGCGACGCTGCTATTTGTTTTTCGAGAAACGCTCGCAGGATTTGCTAGGCATAACATACTAGGTCTATCCGCATCCCTATCGTTTTATGCACTGTTTGCACTTATTCCACTCATCCTACTCATCTTTTACTTATTGAGTCATTTAGTTTTCTCATCTGACTATGCCATCGTTAAGCTGGCCATTCTAACCAGCAATATCATGCCTGACTTCAGCGGCAAGATTATGTCAGAGGTGTATCAAGCTTCAAACTCGAAGGCCGCCTGGGGTGCACTTGGCTTGTTTATCTTACTTTGGACCATTACACCGCTTGCTAGAGCCATGCGCTCCTCTTTTTACAGTATCTCATCAATTACCGAACAACCGCCTTTTTTGAAAGGAAAGGTGAGAGATGTGCTATCTGTATTTGGCATCTTATTATTATTCTTTACCTTCACCGCTGCGGGCTTCATTGTAGAGGAGATCGTACGATATTTAGCTACCCATCTACCACAAAGCATGCTCAGCTTTATTGGGGGTAGCATTACCCTAGCCATCACAACCACTTTGATTGCTTTGTTCTATAAGATGTTCTTTCCCATGCGCGTAGCCTTTCGCCATATTTTCATGGGCGCATTATTAACAACATTGCTTTGGCTACTCATGCGCCCTGCTTTTGGCTTATTCTTATCAGTGAACCCGGATTTTGGTGCTGTATTCGGCAGCATGAAAAATATGTTTGTTTCGATTACGTGGTTGTATGTCAACTTTGCTGTATTTCTATTAGGGTCTGTACTCATTGCCACCCTAAGAAAACAAGATGCACTATTGCTGCGAGGGTTATTTGATAATGTGCCTGATAAGGCAAACTATATTGAAGCGCTTATGCAGCGTTATGGCATCACCATGCAGCAGGGCGACTATGTCTTTGAAATTGGTAACAATGACCGCAGCCTATATTATTTAGTGTCGGGTGAAGTGCACTTAACCACAGACAGTGGTGTTTTACGTAAAATAACGGCGAATCATTACTTTGGCGAAACAGCGAGCTTAACGGAACAACCAACGACAACGAACGCAATGATTGCTTCAGAGACAGCAGCGATTATCGTCATCCATGCTGAGAACATTGATGCAATGCTGACAGACAACCCGAAAGTCGCCATGCATCTATTAAAGCAGTTAGCCGCTAGAATAGAGCGCAATGACCTGGGAGCAACGAAGCAGTAAGACAAATCACTATGGCAAACTTATCACAACCCAACCAACAACAAACGCAACAGCTCATACAACAACTCAATAACGGACAACTGCCTGCGGCAGAGCAACTCGCGAAAAGCCTTATTGCGAAACACCCTAATGCCTTTATGCTACACCATGTACTTGCCCTTGCATTAGATGGGCAACAAAAGTTTAGCGAGTCGATTAATAGCTATCAACAAGCCATTAAGCTACAACCAAAGAATGCTGACTTACACTTTAACTTAGGTATTGCATATAACAACACGAATCAATTTAACGAAGCCATCGCTGCTTATCAACAAGCCATCACCCTGAACCCAAACTTTTTTGAGGCGCATGGCAACTTAGGCACTGTATTACAGCGCTTAGGCATGCTTAACGAAGCCGTAACGAGTTATCGAAAAGGCTTACGCATTAACCCACAAGATGCGCGTGGTCACTTTAACTTAGGCACTGCATTACGTGACCAGGGTAATTTACCTGAAGCGATTAGTAGCTACAAGTTGGCCATTAAGCTATTCCCAAATTACACAGATGCTTATAACAACCTAGGCGAAACATTACGTGATCACGGCGATATGGATGCCGCAGTCAAAAACTATCAGGAGGCTCTGGCACGCAACCCCGACCACCCTAACGCGAATTACAATATGGGTGAATTCCTATATCTAGCAAAGCAGTACAACGACGCTGTACCGCACTTTGAAAAGTCGCAATTAGATGACTGGCAAGCACGCAGCATGTATTGCCTATATAAGGCAGAGCGTTTTGAAGACTTTAAATCACAACTGGACCATGTGGTGAAACAGACACGGCACACATCACCACTCATCGCGACATTAGCCACACATTATGCGGTCAACTTCAACGAGCCAACAGGTTACAACTTTTGTAAAAATGGTTTGGACTTTGTTTACCAAAATAGTATTGAAGAGCTAGCCGCACCAAATAGCTCATTATTGCAGTCTTTATTATCTGATATTGAGAATACAGATATTGCAGAACGCGTTCAGGGCATGCTGCATTATGGCAAACAATCGGCGGGTAACTTATTCAAAAGGCCTGAATCCTCATTTAAGCAACTTGCTGCATTGGTTTTGCAAGAGTTCAACCGTTACAAAACCCACTTCTCGGATGCTGATTGCGAGCTGATCCAATCCTTTCCTGATACGCTAGATTTCACCAGCTCTTGGTATGTCAAAATGCAACAAGGTGGGCATTTAAGCCCACACATTCACGAAATTGGCTGGATTAGTGGCGCTGTGTACCTTGCCATGCCAGAGCAGAATGGTGATGAAGGTGCTTTTGAGTATGGTACGCATGGCGACGACTATCCGATGCAACCTAATCGGTCAGTCAAAGATTTCCCAGTTGCCAACACCTTGCCAGCTGTCGGTGACATCGTACTGTTTCCATCGTCACTTTTCCATCGAACCATTCCCTTTCAATCGGATGAACAACGCATCTGTATCGCTTTTGACTTAAAACCAGCTGGCTAGTAACTTTATAAAATAAATCAGCTTGTTTTACTGAATTGTGTCAAAATTTCATGCTTAAATTGAGTGGCAATAAAAATGAAGGTCGCATTCGTTAATAAAAATGTTAAAAATATACGAGCGTATAAAACATTTGCAATGTTAGCTTAACTATATAATATAGACCCACTGGGCCTCAAAAATTAGGATAAATGAATGATAGATCTCGAGATGCTCGCTGATAGTTCAATACTGGTCGTAGATGATCAATCGACCAGTCGAACCATCTTATCTCACGTAATCCGCAGCATTAACCCCAAAATCAAAATTATTGAACAAGACAACCCTGAAAAGGCACTAGAATGGGCGGCTGAAAACACTGCTGACTTAGTCTTTATTGACTATGTGATGCCTGAAATGAACGGTGTTGACTTTACTAGTTTGCTAAAAAAGCTACCCAGCTACGATGCCGTACCTGTCATCATGATCACCATTAAAAAAGATGCTGACACACGGTATGCCGCATTAGATGCAGGCGTCGCAGACTTTTTAAACAAACCTGTCGACGTATACGAGTGCACAGCCAGAAGTAAGAACTTGCTCACGATGCGTCACCAGCAGCTCCAACTGCAATCAAGAGGTGATAAGTTAGAAGATGAAGTGAAGCAAGCCGTGGTCGAAATCCGTGCTAGGGAAAAAGAAACGCTGTTACGTTTAGCGCGTGCTGGCGAACATAGAGACTTTGATACCGCCATGCATTTACAACGCATGTCAGCCTATAGCAAGGCTATTGCTGAAGCAGTAGGGTTTAGTGAGGAGGACGCGGAAGTCATTGAACTCGCAGCGCCACTCCACGATATTGGCAAGGTCGGCATTCCTGATAACATCCTGCTTAAAAAAGGGCCATTGGATGAAGTTGAAAAAACCATTATGCGCCAGCACCCTGTCATCGGCTATGAGATCCTACAAAACAGCCCCTCCAAATATTTACAAATGGGTGGTGAAATCGCACTGGCTCACCACGAACGGTATGATGGCCTCGGCTATCCATATCAGTTGAAAGGTGAACAAATCCCCATCTCTGCACGGATTGTCGCCATTGCCGATGTCTTGGATGCATTAACGTCGAAGCGTCCATATAAAGAGCCATGGTCTATGCAGAAAGCATTTGAATATATCCAAGGAGAAAGTGGTAAGCACTTCGACCCCAACTTAGTATCCACCACGGTATCTATTCGCGAATCTTTAGAACAGATATATGCCTCTCAAAGTGAGCAAGTCCATTAAAAGGCACATGAAGATGGTAGTTAGTAATATAAGAGATGCGACGAAATTCAAACAAACTGTACTGATTATCGACGACCAACCGACTGTGTTGGATATTCATACTGCAATCTTAAAATCGGTTGATATGAACTTAAATATTGTCGCGATGACAGATCCTGTTGCGGCGCTTGCTTGGATGGGACGCAAGCAAGTCGACTTAATCGTGACTGATTTCAGCATGTTGCATATGGACGGCATTGAGTTTGTAGAAACCATTAACAAAGCAAATAATGTCGGTCCTACGCCCATTATTGTCATCACCGTGTTAAAAGACAGGGCTTTGCACAAAGAGCTATTGACTGCTGGTGCAGCCGCATGCCTTACAAAACCTGTAAAATCAGCCAAACTTGCAAAAGTGGCTCAATTTTTGCTATCTCAGAACAAGGAATTTTATAACCACCAATTAGCAGCAACAAATTAAATAATATGCTATCAACATTAATAAACTGGTATAAAGGCTTCGGGGCGGCGAGCGAACCCTTAGAAATAGAACAAGCAAAGAT
>SPJO01000078.1 GCA_006844635.1 Methylophilaceae bacterium
GAATTTTCAAGCATAGCTTCGCCTTTTTGAGAATTTTCGTTATATTAATCAGTAAATTACAAGCTGTAAAGAATAATCAATAATAAGCATGAACAACTGGTTAAAAAATAATCAACTGTTAAATATTAACCGTTTAACAAGCCCACTCACGCAGCAATCCTGCGTGCTGTGTCAGGCGTCGGCTAGTCAATCAATCGCGTTTTGCCAAGCTTGCTTAAGCAGCTTACCCTCCCTAGATCACCCATACTGCCGTGTGTGTGCCGCACAAACCCATGGCGAAATATGTGGTAGCTGTTTAAACAGTCATCCCTATTATGACAGCACGCAGGCATTACTGGCTTACCAATACCCAATCGACAGCATCATTCAGCACTACAAATACCAAGACGCCTTATACCTTAGCGAGTCCTTTGGACGGCTCATGGCAGACTCCTTAGACTTTATGGGCGTTGATTTAATCATTCCAATGCCCCTGCACCCTAACAGAATGGTGACACGCGGCTTCAATCAATCACTAGAAATCGCAAAAGTCATTGCCAAGCATCACCAGCTAGTCATGGATAGTCAGCATTGCGAGAAAGTGAAAGACACGCCACCGCAAGCATCATTAGCTTACAAAGACCGTATTAAAAACATGAAAAATGCATTTACGTGCAACACGCAATATCAAGACCTGCACATTGGCATCATTGATGACGTGATGACCACAGGCACAAGCTTAAACGAACTGGCCAAAACGCTTAAAAAAGCTGGTGGCAGTAAAATAAGCTGTTATGTATTAGCCAGAACTGCGTAAAATAACGCCTATGTTTCATATCGTCTTATTCGAGCCTGAAATTCCGCCTAACACCGGTAATATTATTCGCTTATGTGCTAACACAGGCGCGCAATTGCATTTGGTTGAGCCGTTAGGCTTTAAATTAGAAGACAAGCAGATGCGTCGTGCGGGCTTGGATTATCATGAGTTTTCTACGATGCAAGTGCATCAAGACTGGTCAAGCTGCAAGGCCACATTAGCAGGTAAACGTTTGTTTGCCATTACGACCAAAGGCAGCACACGCCACAGCAATATCGAATATCAAGCAGAAGACGTGTTTGTATTTGGACCAGAGACTCGCGGCCTCCCAGAAGCCATCCGCAATGAGTTTACACCAGCACACCGTGTACGCTTACCCATGGTAGCTGATAGTAGAAGTCTGAATTTATCGAATAGTGCTGCGATACTGCTTTATGAAGCTTGGCGGCAAATTGATTTTAAAGGTGGTGTTTAACCAGCGCTACAAAAGCTATGCTGGCAAACTAGTTAAACGCCTTCGGGTTTTTGCTCCCGTCCTAGCAAATCCATGACTGCTTGTTTGGCTGACTTACTATTACTTAAGGCTTGATTCACTTCAAAGGTAATCGGCATATCAACATCAATTTTCTCGGCGCGACGCATCACTTCTTTTGCCGTATTTACCCCTTCGGCAACATGGCCTAAACCATTCAATACATCTTCCAGCGCTTTGCCTGAAGCCAATTGCAAGCCAACTTCTCGGTTTCTTGAATATTGTCCAGTACACGTTAGAATCAAATCGCCTGCACCAGCCAAACCCATAAAAGTTTCAGGCTTTGCGCCTAAAGCCGTGCCAAAGCGTGTAATTTCTGCTAAACCACGAGTAATCATTGCTGCACGCGCATTATTGCCAAAGCCCATGCCATCTGAAATACCTGCTGCAATGGCCATCACATTCTTGATGGCACCACCAACAGAAACACCAATCACATCAGTGCTGTTATAAACGCGCAAATTACCACCATGCAGCATATTGGCTGCTTCATGCGCAAATTCAGTATTATTGGCCGCCAAAGTGACAGCTGTTGGTAGCTCTCTCACCAATTCTGCTGCAAAACTAGGGCCTGACAACACGCCCCATTGCTGGCTCATACTAAGCTCTTCAATCGCCACCTCATGCGGCAACAATGCTGAGACAGGCTCCAATCCTTTATGCGCCCAAATTAATGGCTGCTTAGACCCTAGCTTTTTAAGTTCTTTTAAAATAAGGCGGAAACCAGCGGTCGGTACGACAGACAAAATCAAGTCTGCTCCATCAATCGCCGCTTCTAAAGAGTCTTCTACCTCTAATTTATCATTAAAAGTAAAGTCGCCGAGATAAAGTGGGTTTGCCCGCGCTTTGCGCATACCAGAGACATGTCCTGCATTACGGCCCCAGAGTGTGACTTTGTGCTGTTGACTAGCATGAATGGCTAGCGCCGTACCCCAAGCGCCAGCGCCTAATACTGCAATTTTTTTCAATGAAGCCCCCAAACTGCACTACTTTGAATGTAGCCAGTAATACCATCTTGATGTTTTACTTTCACCCAGCCTTTATTGATTCTTGGCGAGAGCAATTCAAGTACGACATCTTTTTCCACTGTCGCCAATAGCTTTGCGTCCAAGCTTTCAGCACTTTTAATATCTGTTTGATCGGTCACCAGTACCATGCGTTTTTTATCTAAATCTTTGCCTTCAACCCAGCTCAAACCACTCCGTTGATCGCGTACTTTTAGCCAAGCGCCCAAATCGACAATTACTTCAACTGGATAGCCTTGATCCATCACATATATTTTTTTAGACGCTGCTGACGGCGCATCATAAGCAATGGCTTTTTGTGGCAAAACAGAGCGGTATTCTGCCGCTTGCGCGGACATAGCAAAAGAAAAACCCAAGCTTAGCAGTACTAAACTTGGGTTTAAAGCGAAACGAATGCGTGAAGAAAAATACTGAAAGATTGAATATTTTTTCATCATCGTACTCGTTATTAATTAGTTAGCTGGCGCTTCACCATTCTCTTCAGCTTGTTGCTGTGCATATAAAGCCTCAAAATTAATTGGGTTTAATAGCACTGGCATAAAGCCTGCTCTTGTCACCATATCTGACACGGCTTCTCTTGCGTATGGGAACAGGATGTTTGGGCAAGTAATCGCTAACACCATTTCCAAGTTCTCATCTGGAATACCACGAATACCGAAAATACCTGCTTGTGTCACTTCTACCAAGAAGGCAGTATTGTCTTCAATTTTCGCAGTCACTGTCACTTTGATAGAGACTTCATAAACGCCATCGTCTAATTTACTTGCACTATTTGCAAGCTCTACGTTCACTTGTGGCGCTGTGCGATTTGTAAAAATTTGTGGGGCATTTGGCACCTCGATAGAGGCGTCCTTAATATACAACTTCTCAATTGCAAATCCTGCTTGTGCAGCCTGATCATTTTCTTGTGATGCTGCGTCTGGTGCTTGTGCCATTTTTAATTCCTATTTCTTTTAATAAATGCCATTTCTGGCGTGAAAAATTAATGATATTGAACCAATATTGTATTTTATCTTTTTATCCAATATTAATCATCTAAATATTACGCCGATTAACCAGCGGCAAGCAGTGGATCCAGCTCACCCGCTAAATCTAATGCGCGCAAGTCATCAAAACCACCGATATGTTGATCATCAATATAAATTTGCGGGACCGTCCGACGGCCAGTTTTTTCCATCATTTCCATGCGTTTTTCTGGCGCCTCATCAATACGGATTTTATTAATCCCTGTCACACCTTTATTCTCTAAAAGGCGTTCTGCATTATTGCAATACGGGCAGTATGCTGTTGTATACATTGTAATATTTGCCATTATGACGCCTTTACTAGCGGCATTTTTGCCTCTACCCATTTATCTAAACCACCTTCAAGTTGGTGTAACTGTGTAAACTCATTCTCAGCCAAAATCTTACAGGCACTTTTTGAACGCATGCCGCGCTGACAATGCACTAACACTGGTTTACTCTTTTGCCTGGTGAACTCTTTTAGTCGGCCTTCTAAATCAGCCAACGGAACATGTTTAGCGCCTTGGATATGGCCTTCTTTAAATTCCGCCTCATCCCGCACATCGAGCACGAGCGTTTTTGCTCTATTCATCAGTAGCACGGCTTCATTTGGACTCACATTAGCCGCATGGTCTGAGCCACCACCAGTAAGTATTGGCCACAACAGCATTAGGCCTGACGCTAATGCCAAGCCTACAAATATCGCATTTTCTGTAATAAATTCCACAACATTCTTTCTTTCAATTAGTTACTACTTCACTAGATGCTGCCAATTCCCTTTTATTCAAGAGGTAATCCGCAAGTTTCATGCGTGTTTTATTCTTTTTTGCACACGCTGCCATTATAATGGATGTATTCAGAAAACCTCATGAAACATTTTATTATGGCGACAACTCCAGTTATATTACTTATCCTTGATGGCTTTGGTTACCGAGAAGATAGCCAAGACAACGCAGTTTCACTTGCAAGTACACCTAACTTAGATGCATTAAAGCGTGATTATGCCAACACACTCATCAATGCCTCTGAACATTATGTCGGCTTGCCTGATGGGCAAATGGGCAACTCAGAAGTCGGGCACTTAAACATTGGTGCTGGGCGAGTGGTCTTTCAAGATTTCGAACGCATTAACAATAGTATCGAGACTGGCGAGTTCTTTGAACTACCCGCTTTAACGACAGCAATAGACGAATTAAAAAGTAATGATAAAGCCTTGCATATTTATGGGCTGTTATCTGATGGCGGCGTTCATAGCCACCAAACACATATTGATGCCATGTTGGAGCTAGCGACGAAACGTGGATTAAACAAAGTCTATGTCCATGCCTTTTTAGATGGTAGGGACACGCCTCCAATTAGTGCGGCACCCTATATTAGCGCACTAGAAGACAAAATTAGCAGTCTAGGTGCCGGCAAAATTGCCAGCGTCAGTGGCCGCTATTACGGCATGGACCGGGATAAACGCTGGGACCGTATTAAACCCGTATATGACATGCTCACGGAAGGTGTCGCCGAATTTACAGCACCTAGTGCATCGGAAGCGCTAAAACAAGCCTATGCTCGCAACGAAAATGATGAGTTCGTTCAATGCACAGTCATTCGGGATGCAGATGAGGCTCCTATCCGTTTGGAAGATGGCGACAGCGTCATCTTTATGAACTTCCGTAGCGACCGAGCAAGACAACTAACAGATGCGCTACTGAAAGATGACTTTGACGGATTTGAACGTCAGAGAATGCCACAACTATCGCACTACTTCACGCTGACCCAATATGATCAAAAGCAAACAAAAGCAACGCCAGTTTTTGCACCTTATACCGTTAGCAACACCTTTGGTGAACACTTGCAAAACCTAGGCTTAACGCAGTTGCGTATTGCCGAAACCGAAAAGTACCCGCATGTAACCTTCTTCTTTAATGGTGGTGAAGAAGCCATCTTCAAAGGTGAAGATAGGATTTTAGTGCCTTCACCTGATGTACCAACCTATGACTTACAACCAGAGATGAGCGCAGTCGAAGTCACCGACAATTTAGTCGAGGTGATTACAGCTAAAAAATATGATGCCATTATTTGTAACCTTGCTAACTGCGATATGGTGGGCCACACTGGTGTATTAGAAGCTGCTATTAAGGCAGTAGAAACCCTAGACGCTTGCATTGGCCGAGTGGTTGAAGCAATGCAAGCGATAGGTGGTGAAGTCATTATCACAGCTGACCATGGCAACGCTGAACTCATGCAGGACTATGATAACAACCAGCCACATACACAACACACGACCAACTTGGTACCGATGATTTATGT
>SPJO01000079.1 GCA_006844635.1 Methylophilaceae bacterium
CGTTGTTGGGTGTTGATACACCTTGCAGTGTTGGCAGGCTTGTTAATCGCTACGCGGTTGCTGTAATTGCGCCAAAGCTGACCGCTGGCTGTGGTAAAATCACGCGCATATGACAACGAACACGCAAACACCAGAAAACGCCCTCGATAAACCTTTTGACCCTAAAGCCATTGAAAGTAAATGGTATGCCTTTTGGGAAGGCCAAGGTTTTTACGCAGCAGGTTTAAACCCAGACGTTAAAGACAATTTTAGTATTTTATTGCCGCCGCCGAATGTCACCGGGACGTTGCACATGGGACATGGCTTTAATCAAACCTTAATGGATGCTTTGACACGCTATCATCGGATGCGTGGTGATAACACTTTATGGCAACCAGGCACTGACCATGCTGGCATCGCGACACAAATTGTGGTGGAACGTCAGCTTGATGCGAAGGGCGTGTCTCGTCATGATTTAGGCCGAGAGCAGTTCTTGGAAAAAGTCTGGGAGTGGAAGGAGCAATCAGGCGGAGCGATTACGCAACAAATGCGTCGTTTGGGTACATCACCTGATTGGTCGCGCGAGCGCTTCACCATGGATCCCGCGCTCAATAAAACCGTCACAGAAACTTTTGTACGCCTTTATAACGAAGGCTTGATTTACCGTGGTAAACGATTGGTAAACTGGGATGTGAAACTGGGTACGGCTGTTTCAGATTTAGAAGTGGTGCAAGAGGAAGAAGACGGCTCGATGTGGCACATTAACTACCCGCTTGCTGATGGTTCTGGGCAACTAACGGTTGCCACAACACGACCAGAAACCATGCTAGGTGACGTTGCCGTGATGGTGCACCCTGATGACGAACGCTATCAAGGCTTGATTGGTAAAACAGTTAATTTGCCATTGTGTGATCGTGAAATTCCGATTATCGCTGATGACTATGTGGATAAAGAGTTTGGGACAGGTTGCGTAAAAGTAACGCCTGCGCATGACTTTAACGATTATGCCGTTGGCCAGCGCCATGATTTGCCAATGATTGGTATTTTGAACCTTGAAGGGTTTGTTAACGAAGAGGCGCCAGAACAATACCAAGGCTTAGAACGCTTTGCAGCGCGTAAACAAGTGGTGGCGGATCTTGAAGCACAAGGCTACTTGGTTAAAGTTGATAAGCATAAATTAAAAGTGCCGCGTGGTGACCGAACCAATGTGATTATTGAGCCGATGCTAACCGACCAATGGTTTGTTGCCATGAGTAAGCCAACTGACGATGGCAAAAGCATCACGCAAAAAGCGCTTGATGTGGTCGCGAGTGGTGAAGTGAAGTTCTATCCAGAAAACTGGGTTAACACTTACAACCAGTGGCTGAATAATATTCAAGACTGGTGTATCTCTCGCCAACTATGGTGGGGTCATCAAATTCCAGCTTGGTATGGCGATAATGGCGAAGTTTTTGTTGCGCATGACGAAGCAGAGGCGAAAGCCACGGCTGAAAAAGCAGGCTACACAGGCGCGTTAAAGCGTGATGATGATGTGCTCGACACTTGGTATTCATCTGCATTATGGCCTTTCTCAACGTTAGACTGGACTGGTGATGAGGCACTGGATGCGCAAAATCAAGCTTTGCAACAATACTTGCCATCTTCTGTGCTGGTGACAGGTTTTGACATCATCTTTTTCTGGGTGGCGCGTATGGTCATGATGACCAAACACATCACGGGTCAGATTCCTTTTAAACATGTTTATGTGCATGGTTTGATTCGCGATGGCGAAGGTCAAAAAATGTCTAAGTCTAAAGGTAACGTCTTAGACCCGATTGATTTGATTGATGGTATTAATCTTGATGATCTAATCAAGAAGCGCACAACTGGATTGATGAATCCGAAGCAAGCAGAAAAAATTGAAAAGCGTACACGTAAAGAATTCCCTGAAGGCATAAATGCTTATGGTACCGATGCACTACGTTTTACCTTTGCAGCATTAGCTAGTCCCGGCCGTGATATTAAATTTGATTTGCAGCGTTGTGATGGGTACCGCAATTTCTGTAATAAATTATGGAATGCGACGCGCTTTGTCTTGATGAATACGGAAGGGCAAGACTGTGGTCTTGCACCTTGCAGTGAAAAACCAGATGGTTACTTAAAATTTAGCCAAGCCGATCGCTGGATAGTTTCTATCCTACAAAAAACGGAAGCAGAAGTCGAAAAGGCTTTCACTGATTATCGGTTTGATTTGGCAGCGAAAGCGATTTACGAATATGTGTGGGACCAGTATTGCGATTGGTATGTAGAGCTGGCAAAAGTACAACTGCAACATGGCACGGAAGCCGAGCAACGTGCAACCAGACGCACGTTGTTACGTGTGTTAGAAACCATTTTGCGACTGGCGCATCCGATTATTCCATTTATCACTGAAGAAATTTGGCGCACAGTTGGCCCAATGAGTGGCCGCACTGGCGATAGTATTATGCTCGAAGCATATCCTGAAGCGCAACCGAAAAAAATTGATGAAGATGCAGAGGCGTGGGTGGCAGCTTTGAAAGCCTGTGTCGATGCCTGTCGCAGTTTGCGTGGTGAAATGGGTATTTCGCCATCAACCAAGGTGCCATTGATTGCTGCTGGTAACCAAGAGGTGTTAAGTGCTTATGCACCATATCTCAAAGCATTAGCGAAGTTGGAAGCAGTGAAGGTTGAAAATGAACTGCCAGAAGCAGATGCACCAGTGATGTTGGCTGGTGATTTAAAACTCATGTTAGAGGTCGAGATTGATGTTGCTGCTGAGAAAGAGCGTTTAGGCAAAGAGGCTGCGCGTTTGCAAGGTGAAATCGCAAAAGCCAATGGAAAGCTGAATAACGAAAACTTTGTATCGCGTGCACCTGCGGCCGTGGTAGAGCAAGAGAAAACACGAGTGGCAGAATTTACTGCGAGTTTGGAGAAAATAGAGGTGCAGCTAGCGAAGCTAGGTGCATGACTTGGAGAATAATGATGACTGATGAGAAGAAAATATCATTTCCATTAGGTACTTTAATACTGGAGTTTATTGGTTCGGTTTTAATGGCCTTGGGTTTTGCAAAACAGTTTGCTGGTATCGACCTGATTCCCGCAATCAGTCAATATGATGCATCAGGTTGGTTGCTGATCGGTATTGGTTTTTTATTGACGTTGCCGTTTGTCTTTTTCATTTTGGCGAAAGTCAGAGAAAGAGCAGAACAAAAGCTTGTTAAATAAGCTTGTTAATATTAGGTGGCGTAGCGTTGTGGCTGAACCTTATTCGCTGACGTGCTTCTTAATGTAGAAGGTATAAACCCCTTCTTGGTCATCTTGCTGTAAAAGCTCGTGCCCTGTCTGCTTACAAAAGGCTTCAAAGTCTTTCACTGCGCCAGGGTCTGTTGCCATGATTTTTAACGTCTGCTCGGCTTCCATGTCGCTTAGGCCTTTTTTACAACGTAAAATGGGTAGTGGGCATTTGAGCCCTGTTGCATCAACTTCTTTATCAAATTCCATGATGGTTCTTTCTCGTTAAATCTATCTATAATGACTTTGGTGCTGCTAGCGCGTAGCCAGCCTTTGCCCAGGCAACAACGCCGCCAACTAAGTTATGCACATCAGTGAGCCCTTTTGCGACTGCAAAATCCGCAGCATGCGCTGAGCGAATACCACTATGGCAATAAAAAACGACGGTTTTCGCTTTTGTAAGTTTCTCATATTCTAATGGCAGCATGGATAGTTGAATATGCATGGCGCCAGCTATGATGCCCTGTATCACTTCATCATCATTCCGGACATCAACCAATAGCACTTTGCCTTGGCTGATCATCTCATTGAGTTCTTGGGCATCTATTTCTGAATAGCTTTTCATTGTTGACCTTGTTAATACTGCTTATTTTACACGCTATATCTAGCATTTTCACGGTAAATGCGTAGAAGGTGGGCCATCAGGATTTGGTGGCAAGTTAGTATAATGCAAGTGAAATGCAATCATCTTTCTCGAATTGCGTTGGTTTCATCATAAAATTCGGGAAAATATCCCATTACTTAATATGAGTTTGCCACTAATGTTTTCACCAACCGCACTTGTAACGAGTGCGGTTTTTTCTTGGGCGTTAACTGGCTTCCCGAAAAGTTTGCTAAACATGGAGGCATTACAGCATGTAAAAAAGCCAAGTTAAGAACAGCAAATGGCATTGTCGAAACATGTATAGGGTTGGCTAAGGAGTTATCAATAGGTCAATTTACATTGAGATATGTGGAGGTGAGTTATGGTAAAGGCATGCCTGAAGATACGTTCTTGTTGGGGATGAGTATTTTAAGTCAGTTTAAAATGGTGAAGCAAGGCGAGCAAATGACTTTATCAAGGCAATAACAAAACCATAAATTGCAATCAGAATGCTGCTTTATTCCAAAGATGGTTAAGGAAGGCCTGGTGCCATAATTTCTAACATGACATCTCATTAGGAGTTAGCAATGTTTAAACAAGCAGGCATTACAGTATTGGAGTTATTAATTGGCTTATCCATTATGTCGGGTGTTTCTTTGTATGGCATGGAAATGACCGAGGAGGTGGAAGACGCTGTTGCTGTCTATCAGAACCGTGCGTTAGATGTACAGGCATTAAGAGCGAAGCTGCATTCTATTTCTAATCTTCCTAAGTATGAAACCACAAATGTTGATGCATTGCTAGCTGAAGTTGAAGGCGAGCAAGTTGACGGTCTTCTCTAGTCAATCCTGTGTAAAGATATCTCTGGCAGCAGGGTAACTCAACCTCGGCTTTATACCTTTACCGGCTGTTCGTGCCGTCTTTTGGTGAGAAAAAGGTGTGTGAAAAGCCAATCTCTTTTATACTGTAGCGCAACATAACAAATAGATTTTTCACGCCATGGAAGCAGCAGTAAAAACACCTTCACCCACCACCATATATCTAAAAGACTATGCACCAGCAGCATATCTTGTAAATCACGTTAACTTAACGATTGCGCTGTTTGACGGCAAAACTATCGTCACGTCAGAAGTGCATTATGTAAAGAATCCAGATAGTAAGGAAAAGAATCTCGTTTTAAACGGACAAGACCAAACAGTCGTGTCGGTTGAAATGGATGGTGAGGCTTTTGGTGATTATCAAATAGCGGATAATAAATTGACCATTAGCAAGCCGGGTGAGAAGTTTGTGCTGACGATTATTTCGGAAATTGATCCAGCGTCAAATACTGCGCTTGAAGGGCTTTATCAATCACAAGGGACTTACTGCACACAGTGCGAGGCAGAAGGCTTTAGACGCATTACCTACTTTCAAGACCGACCAGATGTGTTGAGTACTTTTTCTGTACGGATTGAGGCTGACAAACAGCATTACCCAGTCTTGTTATCGAATGGTAATTTAGTAGAAACTGGTGAGTTAGATAACAATCGACATTTTAGAGTCTGGCATGACCCGTTTCCTAAGCCTTGTTATTTATTTGCTTTAGTAGCCGGGGATTTAGTCCGTATTGAAGATACGTTTACGACGATGACGGGGCGGCAAGTCGATTTGCATATTTATGTGCGTGAAGGTGATGAAAGCCAGTGCGGGTATGCAATGGCCTCACTCAAGAAGGCGATGCAGTGGGATGAAGAAACCTATTGGCGTGAATATCAGTTAGAGTTGTTCAATAT
>SPJO01000080.1 GCA_006844635.1 Methylophilaceae bacterium
AGTTGATGGAAATTAATTCTGGCTCATGTAAGGTCAAGTTAGATGGTGAGAATGAATGGAAAACCTACAGCGCTGGCGACAAGTTCGCTGTGCCAGGGAATAGTCAGTTCGATATTGAGGTGACTGAGACATTGGACTACGTTTGCCACTATGAGTAGGCTTTCGTCATCCACTAAACGATAGCGGCGTTATCATTGCTCTCGTTCAGTGGCTAGACGAAATCAATTGTTTTAAGAAAGGAATGAAATGCCGTCATTTGATATCAGTTCAGAAGTCGACAAAGTTGCCTTAGGCAATTCGATTGATGCTGCTAGCAAGCAGATTAATAATCGTTATGACTTTAAGGGAACATCTGCAAAGTTGGAATTTAACGAGAAAGATTTTGTCATTACTGTGTTTGGGGATAACGACTTTCAGCTAAACCAAGTCAAAGACATCTTGCTACCAGCTATGGAAAAGAAAGAGCCAGATTCATCAAAACGCTTGGAACATCAAGATTTGCAAACAGTCTCTGGCAATAAGGTGAAGCAAGCACTGGTTGTGCGTGATGGTATTGATAGCGATTTAGCAAAGAAAATTGTTAAAATCATCAAAGATAGTCGGATGAAAGTGCAAGCGAGCATTCAAGGTGAGACGGTGCGCGTAAATGGCGCTAAACGTGATTTGTTACAAGAGACAATTGCCTTGGTGAAAAAAAGTGTAACGGATTTTCCATTGAAGTTTGGTAATTTTAGAGATTAAAAAGGAGTCGAAATGAAACGTTTTTTAGCTTTTATGTTAACCGCAATGGTGTTGGTTGGCTGCAACACAATTAATGGCGTCGGTAAAGATATTGAAAAAGCTGGTGAAGCTGTTCAAGACACAACTAAGTAATAGCTTGCTTAAAGATTAAGAATTGGAAGTAGTATGTTGAAAGTAGGATTTGTAGGTTGGCGTGGTATGGTCGGCTCTGTGCTGATGCAGCGCATGATGGAGGAAAATGATTTTGCGGATATTGAACCGCAATTTTTCACTACCTCGCAAGCGGGTGCGCCTGCGCCTAATGTAGGGAAAGATTCCCCTGCATTAAAGGATGCAAAAGATGTTGCTGCGTTGAAAGCAATGGATGTCATTGTGTCTTGCCAAGGTGGAGACTACACAACAGCCGTCTTTTCTGATCTTAGGGCTGATGGCTGGCAAGGCCATTGGGTGGATGCGGCTTCTACATTGCGTATGGACGATGAAGCCATCATCGTGCTGGATCCCGTGAATATGCAAGTTATTGAAGATGCTTATGCAAACGGCAACAAAAACTGGGTAGGAGGTAATTGCACAGTTTCATTGATGCTCATGTCATTGAACGGTTTATTTAAGGCTGAACTGGTTGATTGGGCAACTTCAATGACTTATCAAGCGGCCTCTGGCGCCGGTGCGCAAAACATGCGCGAACTGATTAGTCAGATGGGTAATATTCATCAAGCAACAAAAGCATTGCTAGACGACCCTGCTTCTGCCATTCTGGAAATAGACAAAACCGTTGCAGATGCCATGCGTAGTGAAAGCTTTCCTACGGACCAGTTTGGTGTCCCGCTGGCAGGTAGCTTAATACCATGGATAGATGCGGACTTAGGTAATGGTCAAAGTAAAGAAGAATGGAAGGGTGGCGTTGAGACCAATAAAATTCTCGGCCGTCAAGATAACCCTATCGCGATTGATGGGCTTTGTGTCCGCATCGGTGCAATGCGATGCCATTCACAAGCGCTCACAATCAAGCTGAAACAAGATGTGCCATTGGCTGAAATTAACGACATGCTGAATGAGGCGAATGAATGGGCATCTGTTGTTCCTGATACACGTGAGGCGAGCATCCCCAACTTAAGTCCAACAGCAGTTACTGGTAGCTTAAAAACCCCAGTTGGCCGTGTACGTAAAATGGCCATGGGCAGCGAGTATATTTCTGCTTTTACTGTGGGTGACCAACTACTGTGGGGTGCGGCAGAACCACTACGTCGTATGCTGAGAGTACTTGTTCAGCGTTAACTGCATGTGCATGGTCAAGTTGTCGATTTGTTAAAAAGAGACACTTTGCATTAAACAGCTACATACGTAGTGAACATAATGTGTACCATGAGCTTGCAACTCTAACTAATTGATGTTATTTTCGTTCTTGAGGTTGAAGTAGTAATTTTTAAGCTGAAAAATATTAGGGTGAAATAGTGAGTCAATCAAAAATAAAGAAGCTGTCGCTAAGTGTATGTTTGGCGTTTGCGGCGCTGCCAATGAGCGTATTTGCGGCTGGTCTAGGCCAGCTCAACGTTTCCTCTGGCATTGGTGAGCCATTACAAGCAGATATCGAGTTGTTATCTGTTAGTCCTGCAGAAAGAGCGTCGCTTAAAGCGCGTATTGCCCCTAATGCAGTCTATGAAACGCAAGGTTTAGCTCGCCCAGCATCTCATAGTGATATTCAGATGCGGGTTACTAAAAGCGGCGGTAAGAATGTTTTAAAGCTTTACTCTAGTAAACCAATGACAGAGCCGTTTTTGGATATGTTGGTTGAGCTTGAGTGGGAGACGGGCCGTGTCCTAAGAGAATATACGGTTTTACTAGATCCGCCAGGCTATGAACCCAGTGTTAGCGCTAGCCAAATACAGTCGCCTAAGATTCAAAGTGTAGATAAAACGGTCCCAAAACCTGTTGCACCAATAAAAAAAAGTAAGAGTGCAGGCGTAACTAAAAATACGACAAAGAACAATACGGTAAAGCCAACTGCGACACCAGTAGAAACGGACCACTTAACAAAAAAGGGTGACACGCTGTCTAAAATTGCAAAGCAAATGCAACCAGCCGGCGTAAGTTTGGACCAAATGTTGGTTGGCCTATATGAAGCCAACCCTGAAGCCTTTGTTGATAACAATATGAACAGGCTCAAGGTGGGTAAGATATTACAACCCCCGACAGAAGAAGCATTAAAAGCTGTTACGCAGAGAAATGCTAGAAAAGCCGTTAAAGTCCACACTGCGAATTGGAAACAGTATCGCAACAAATTGGCAGGTGTTGTCGCACAAAGTGCGCCAGAGGAAAGTGAGGCGGATAGTCAAGCAGCAAGTGGTAAGGTGACTTCTGCTGAAGATAAGTCTGCGCCAAAAAGCACAGGACCAAAAGATGTCGTAAAGCTTTCGACGGGCGATGCGAAAGCGCAAGCGGATATGGAAGCGAAAATTGTCGCTTTACAAGAAGAGGTTAGTGCACGCGAAAAAGGACTGCAAGAGGCGCAAGAACGTACTGCGGCTTTAGAAAAACAAATTGAAGATATGCAAAAACTGCTAACGCTTAGAAATAATGCATTGGCAGATGCGCAAACCCCAACAGAAGAGGCTGCATCAGAGCAGCCAACAAGTGAAGTAGCCGCTGATAAACCAACTGAAGTGGCGGCAGAACCAAGCGAATCAGCGGTAATTGCTGAAAAGTCTGCGGAAGCAGCTAAGCCAGTAGCACAACCCAAGCCTGCGGCACCTAAACCAGCGGCACCAGCCCCAGCACCTATCGAAGAGCCAAGCTTTATCACCAGCGTGCTAAATAACCTATCTGGCATGCTGACAGGTTTAAATGCAACGATTTTGGCTGCCGGTGGTGGTCTTATTGCATTGTTACTTGGTGGTTGGTTGTATCTCCGAAATAAACGTAGAAAAAACCTTGCTGATTTTGAACAAGGTATCATGACATCAGGTGGCTTAAAAGCCAATACGGTATTTGGTAACACGTCTGGCGCTAGCGTCGATACAGGCGATACGTCATTCCTGACCGACTTTTCACAAAGCACCACTGGTGGCATGATTGACACGAACGATGTTGATCCGATTGCTGAAGCCGAGGTCTATATGGCTTATGGTCGTGATGCGCAAGCTGAAGAAATATTGAAAGATGCCATCTCCAAAGAGCCTAAGCGCTATGAGTTGCATCTCAAATTACTAGAAATGTATGCAGCAAGTAAAAACATGTCTGCATTTGAAACAGTATCTGGTGAACTTTATACAACGTTAGGTGCAGATGACCCAACTTGGGCTAAAGTGGCCGAGATTGGTATTAAATTAGAGCCAAATAATCCGCTGTATCAAGCAAAAGCAGGGGTTGGTGCTGCAGACGATACACCAACAACAGATGTCGAAGCAGTGACTGACACGCCAGCCGAGGTCATGACTGACAGTGCGGAAGGTGAGCTAGATGCTTCTGACTTCTCTGATTCTCCATTAGCCGCTGAAGCAGACTTGGATTTCTCATTGAATGATGATGCAGCACCTGTGGAACCAGAAGTGCAAACTGATGAAGTTTCATTAGAAGTGGCTGCAGATCAGATTGAAAATGATAGTATTGATGTTGATGCATCAGCTCTGGATTTGGGTGATGTGTCAGAAACGCTTGATACCGAAGATGCTGGACTAGACTTTGATATGGGTACAGCCGAAACCGCCCCTGTAGCTGAATCACTAGAAGACGTGGCTGATACGATTGCTGAATCACCAGTGGAAGATCTGCAGTTCGAAAATACAATGCCAAATTTAGATTTGCCAGCAGTTGATGAGACGGTAGCAGATACATTATCTGCAGATACAATACCTGTAGAAGCTAATGCTGAGCCTTCAATAGAGGTAAGCACACAAGAAGAACCTGCAGCGATACCGAATGATTTATCATTAGACCTACCTCAAGAAGAAGAGTTGGTAGAAACGACTGAAGCCAGTGAAGCACCTACTATGGAAGCTACTGATAGTGAGGAAATTAGTTTTGATGTGGCGGAACTAGGTGGCGATACAGTTACACTTGATCTTGGCGAGTCAGAAGATGCGTCTACAGCAGATACACAAGAAAGTGGTGTGCTAGACATGTCCGATGTTTCATTGGATATGGGTGATGAAGTTAATGCTGCTATCGACGAAGCAACCACTACTGAACCTGAGCCAGAAGTAGAAGTATCTGAATCAGAGGAAGTGGAAACTAAGTTAGAGTTGGTTGTCGCTTATATCGATATGGAAGATAAAGAGGGTGCGAAAGAGCTCTTAGATGAAGTTATGAAAGAGGGCGGAACGAATCAACGCAAACGTGCAGAAGAGCTGTTGGCAAGTTTGGCCTAGTTGAACAAGCACTTTTAAAGCCGGGCTTTTGTCCGGCTTTTTATTTGAACGAGAACGTTAAGGGCTAATATTGCAATTAAGCACGGTAACACAATTGATTGCTTTGATTGTCTTCTCAATCATGTTGAATGTATGGCCTGTCAAGGTGTTGTCATTCTTGATGCTGGTCGTTTTTCTTATATTGATCTGCCAAAAAAACCAGCACTTTTTCCGCTTGTTGAAACGGTTAAAATGGTTTTTTGCGGTCATGTTTTTAATCTTTTTATTCAACACGCCAGGTGAGCATATTGTTAGCTGGAGCTACCGTATAAAGCCGACCTATGAAGGGCTAGAAGCAGGCATTACGCAATTGTCGCGTATTGTGCTGATGTTGGCAGCATTGTCTATGGTGCTAAAACACAATACGATGCAGCAAATGATTTCTGGCTTATACGGTTTGCTAAAGCCATTGGCTATTCTAGGTATTAATATTGAGCGTTTTGCAG
>SPJO01000076.1 GCA_006844635.1 Methylophilaceae bacterium
GTGGCGATAACTGGTGCGCCACTGACCTTACCTACGATTGCGACTGCACCAGTCACTTCAGATACA
The DNA here is from genome assembly GCA_006844635.1 of Methylophilaceae bacterium. Lineage (GTDB taxonomy): Bacteria > Pseudomonadota > Gammaproteobacteria > Burkholderiales > Methylophilaceae. The sequence continues at coordinate 67 of SPJO01000076.1, forward strand.
ACACAGGCCGTAAAAGTAACGGCAAAAGAAGCCTGTGCAAGCTATTTCGGCCGTGTTGTTGAAGGCGTTAATGCGAAAGCTGAAACACCCGAGTGGATGATCAGAGCACTTGAGCGTAGCGGTCTACGTAGTATTAGTGTGATTGTCGATATCACCAATTATGTATTGCTTGAGCTTGGTCAACCAATGCATGCTTTTGATTTAGCCAAAATCAGCGGCGACATTGATGTTCGCTTCGCTCAGAAGGGCGAAAAGATTAAACTGCTTAATGAGACAGAAGCCAAGCTAGTTGAGGACGATCTAGTGATAGCAGATACCTCAGGTCCTGTCGCTTTGGCTGGCATCATGGGTGGTGAACCAACTTCCGTGAATGCCGATACGGCAGATATCTTCCTAGAAGCCGCCTTCTTCACGCGAGATGTGATGGCGGGTAAGGCCCGACGTCAAGGGTTGAGCACTGATTCTTCCTACCGTTTTGAACGTGGTGTTGACTACGGGAACACCAAGCAAGCCTTAGAGCGTGCAACAGGGCTAGTGCTTGATATTTGCGGTGGACAAGCAGGTGCAATAACAGAAGCCGTTGCCAAACTGCCAGAACGCAAAACGGTGACCTTACGTTATGCGCGAGTACGCTCTGTACTTGGTATCGATATTTCAAAAGCAGAAACAGGCACTTTGCTGACGCAGCTTGGCTTTGAATTCACAGAGACTGACGATAGCTTTGCCGTTCAAGCACCAACCTACCGCTTTGATATCGAACGCGAAGCCGACTTAATTGAAGAAGTCGCACGTTTGCATGGCTACGATAAAATTCCAGCCATTACACCAGTGGCTGACCTCAATATGTTGCCATTACCTGCAACTAGCTTGAGCATGAACTGGTTAAAAGACAGCATGCAATCTCAAGGTTACCAAGAAGTCGTGACCTATAGCTTTGTTGAAGAAAGCTGGGAACGTGACCTATTAGCGAATACTAAGCCCATCACATTAAAAAACCCGATTGCAAGTAATCTAAGTGTGATGCGTAGCGGTTTATGGGGAGGCTTATTAGATGTGCTGACCTATAACCTGAATCGTAAACAAGAGCGTGCGATGCTATTCGAGGTTGGCAGCACCTTCCATCATGCGGATAAAGCCGCTACAACATCAGGTGACAATGCTTATCGAGAAGAATCACATGTCGCTGGCTTATGCTACGGATTATCAACGCCCGAACAATGGGGTAGTGATGCACGAGATTTTGATTTCTATGATGCAAAAGCGATGGTGGAAACCTTGACGCACGGGCAAGCTGAATACCGCAAAGAAACACACCCAGCATTACATCCTGGTCAATCTGCACGCGTATATTTGCAAGGGCAAGCGATTGGCTGGATTGGTAAGTTACATCCGAAATGGCAGCAACAATATGATTTACCCAAAAGTACTATATTGTTTGAACTGGAAACTAGCTTATTATTAAGTACGAGTTTGCCAGCATATGCTGAAGTTTCTAAATTTATTGCAGTTAGGCGCGATATCGCCGTTGTGGTTGACGATGCGGTTGAAGTTGGTGCAATAGTAGAGGCGGTGACAGCTGCGAAGATACCATTGTTGCAAAAGATACAGTTATTTGACATTTATCAGGGGAAAGGTGTCGAGGAAGGCAAAAAAAGCCTTGCATTTCTGATACTTATGCAAGATACTCATAAAACGTTGGTTGATTCAGAAGCAGAAGAAGCAATGGCTAAGCTGCTTAAATTGCTAGAAGAAAAATTTAATGCGCAATTAAGAAACTAGTAAAAGATCTAAAAATCAAAGAAAAGTAAGGCGGGGAATACGTATGACATTAACGAAGGCAGATTTAGCTGACCTTTTGTTTGAGCAAGTTGGGCTCAATAAGCGCGAAGCTAAAGATATGGTTGAAGCATTTTTTGAAGAGCTGAGAACAGCATTAGAAAGTGGTGATAGTGTTAAATTATCTGGCTTTGGTAATTTTGAACTACGTAAAAAATCTGAACGGCCTGGACGTAACCCAAAAACTGGTGAAGAGATTCCAATTTCTGCACGACGTGTCGTGACTTTTCATGCAAGCCAGAAGTTGAAAAGCAAAGTTGAAGATAATTACGCTTCATAACGATTAATTTATTTAAGCATTTATTGTCGAACTGAATTCTATGGCAGAACCTGTTAAAAATGTGCAGTTACCACCGATACCCGCTAAACGTTATTTTACGATTGGTGAAGTGAGTGATTTGTGTGGTGTTAAACCACATGTATTGCGCTATTGGGAACAAGAGTTCACGCAGCTTAAGCCAGTAAAACGTCGAGGTAATCGTCGTTATTATCAACATCATGAAGTATTACTGATTCGCAAGATTCGTGAATTATTATACGAACAAGGTTTTACCATTAGTGGCGCACGCAATCGGCTGGATGGTGCAGATGGTAAAGGTGCTGAAGAAAAGGTCAGCCCTACAACAACAGAATCAGCGACTGTCTCTGTATTATCTTCAGGCAAACCGTCGAGCGAGTCGAACGTTGATTTTTCTTCTGTTCGTGCAGAAATTCAAGCAGTTATTCAATTGCTACGCGCTTAACCGCGCAATTCAAAACAAACCTAGTACAACACAAGCTTTCTCGTTGTTTATCGCATAACGACCATATGTTTTGTTTTATAATACGCAGCAATGTAATCAATACGGGGTGTAGCGCAGCCTGGTAGCGCACTGGTCTGGGGGACCAGTGGTCGCAGGTTCAAATCCTGCCACTCCGACCATCCAATAATCGTTAGTGTTGCGGCTTTAAAGCAAGCTGTGCAGCACCTAACATTCCAGCGGTATCATTAAGCTGAGAGGTCATCACCTTGATTTTGCCGCGCAAAACAGGAATGAGATTTTCGTTCAGCGTCTGGTTAAAGGCGACTTCCATTAAATCCCATGCGAGGCTCATGCCACCGCCAATCATGACTGTGGGTACATCAACGACTTTCAGTGTGTGTGCAACGGCGATTGCGAGCGATTGACCTGCTAAGGTAAATGCATCTTTTGCAGCCTGGTCACCATTGCGTGCGCAATCTGCGACGGCATGTGCGTTGAGCTGTTTTGTGGTTGCTTGATAGTAGCTGTATTCAACGCCACTAGCTGAAGCGTATTGCTCGACACAGCCTTGATTACCGCAACCACACTGACGACCGTTGGCTTCAATAATAATGTGCCCAACCTCCATCGCCATGCCGTGGAAGCCGGAGAAGGGCATACCACAAATGATCAAGCCACCGCCAACACCTGTGCCTAGACCAAAGTAAATTAAGGAAGCGGTTTCTGTTTTGGTTGCGTAGTATTCACCATAGGCAGCGGCCAAGGCATCATTTTCTACATGAATCTTTTGAATGTCAGCTGGTAATTGTGCGGCCAAGTCTTGGCTTAAATGCACCGATTTTAGGCCAGGTAAATTGGGCGATTCGCTGATGCATTTCGTGACGGGGTCAATAAAGCCAGGAAAGCCAATGCCAATGTGCTGAATGTCAGGGTGCTGCTTGATAACTTTTTGAATCCCATCGGCCATGCTGGTCACAATGGTTTGCCATGCTTGGTCAGCTGCATGGGTTTTAAAGATGGTTGAGAAGTTTGCTTCAAAGCGATTTTCACTCAGTAGCGTTGTGTCTTCAAAAACGCCGATTCTGAAATTTGTCCCGCCAATATCAATACCTATACATTTTGTCATGATGATGCACTACGGTTGCTATGTGTAATCAATTCTTTTAATTGATGGATATGTTCCGCATTTAGCTGTTCCCAATTGAACTGCCACGTCCAATTGCCATCTACGGTGCCAGGTGTGTTCATGCGATGTTCCGTATTCAGCGATAACACATCTTGCATGGGGACAATCACCAGTTTTGATGGTGTCTGCATGGCTGTTTTCATTAACGCATAGGGCATGTTAATGGGAGCATCCTCTTCGAGTTGCTGGTAATATTGTTCGACATGCTGCTTATCTTCTTCGTTTAATGTTTCATACCAGCCCAAGGTTGTGTCGTTATCGTGTGTGCCGGTATAGGTGATGCTATTTTCTTCAATGTTTTTGGGTAGGTATGGATTGCTATCATCGCCACCAAAAGCAAATTGTAATATTTTCATACCGGGCAAATCAAAAGCTAGTCTAAGCGCATCGACTTCTTCGGTAATGATGCCCAAATCTTCTGCAATGAGTGCAATGTCTGGAAAATGGTCTCGAATTGTCTGTAGCAATGCATGGCCTGGTGCTAGTTGCCATTCACCTTTAATCGCATTGGGCTCTTCAGCTGGGATTTCCCAGGCGGCTTCTAGACCACGGAAATGGTCTATTCTTAATAGGTGAAACAGATGGTTTTGTGTTTCGATGCGCGCAAGCCACCAACGAAAGCCATCAGCCTGCATGGCTTCCCAGTCATAATGTGGGTTACCCCAGCGTTGACCAGTTTCTGAGAAATAGTCAGGTGGTACACCGGCAACAACAGTCATTTCTTTATCAGCATCAAGCTTAAATAAACTAGGCTGTGACCAAACATCAGCGCTGTCATAAGCAACAAAAATAGGGAGGTCACCAAACAGCTGAATATGCTTTTCTTCAGCATAGGCTTTGAGCATTGCCCATTGTTTAAAAAATAGGTATTGGGTGAAGTAGGTCACCCTTAACTCGTCAGCGTTGGTCCTAATCAACTCATCTAATGCTGTTTTGTCACGTTGTTTATAAGCCTCTGGCCAACTATGCCAGCATTGCGCATCAAACTGTTTTCTGAGGAGCAGAAATTGTGCAAAATCATCGAGCCAAAATGCTTCTTGCGTGCAGAAATTTAGAAACTCAGGATGTGCATCCGTGTTAATAAATGACTGATAGGCGATGGCAAGTGCTTGGCTGGATGGAAGTTTGGCTTCTTCACTTGTGATAAGCCCTTCTGTGACCAGTTGTTCTAGGCAAATAAAGTCGGGGTTGCCAGCATGTGTTGAAATACATTGGTAAGGTGAGTTACTAGCAGGCATATTGATTGGCAATGTTTGCCATACTGATGCACCTGTTGAAACCAGAAAATCAATAAAACGGTAAGCGTCTTTTCCTAGGTTGCCATCTGGCAAAGAGCTGATGTGTAGCAACACGCCTGCTTGCTTGTGCTTGGTGTTAGTCACTCAGCACCTTGGCCTCTCCTCATCGTGCCTGCATTTTCTGAATGGCCACCACCGTGGCTAATGGGTTGTTGCAAATTATCTGGGACAGGTTGTTTGAGCAACTCATACAGATTCACTAAGTTAAGCCGGTAAAGCCGGTCAAAGCTTTGCACACTTTCTGAGGTGTTGTAATCACCAAACCACCAGAACCAATCTGAGCCTTCGCAGATCGCTAGCTGCCGTGCACAATCTTCTTGTTCATCTGCCGACAGTTTTTGAACGTGTTTGTCATAGACTTTTTTCGCATGGCACAATAAGTCCCAGGCGAGGTTTTTGTCTTCGCTACCAATCCAGGTGCTCATAGTGCCATACACCCAGCTGCCTGCT
>SPJO01000077.1 GCA_006844635.1 Methylophilaceae bacterium
GTGGAGTTTCGTTCGTTTCTTCCACCATGTCAGTAAGCTTCACTTGTAAGGTTTTACCTGGGATATAACGTGGCGTTAACGTGGTTGGCAGTGCTAGCGAAAATACGCCACCTTCATAATCCACACGTTGCACCCAAGTGATTTCTGCTTTGATAGTCGATTGTGGGGCAATATTAGCCATCGACATAGCAAACAGGTTCGGCCGATTTTGTTCTAATAAGCCTGCTTTTTTGCCGGCTGCTTTTGCTTGCTCAAACTGCTTTTTTGCCGCTTGTTTTTCTTTGACTAAGCCCTTTAAAACACGGTCTTCATTGGTTAGCGTTAAGCTGTCGACCGTCGCACCCTCTGGCAAAGGAAATACATAACGACCATTAACCCAGTCAGGACTCGTGTTTTTAAACTCCTGCGTTAAAGTCATCGATACGATCAAGCCATTCACTTGACCACTCAAATGGCTGTTCATTAATAAGGCTGGCTGATTGCCGCCACCTGTTTTAATGAGTAGCTGTGGTGCTGTATCTTCTTGGTTAGGTTGGGCCTGTGCGCAGGCCAATACTAGCCAACTCATCAGGAAAATAAAAGACTTCAATACACGCTGTTGCATGATGTTTCCTCCTTCTTGTTAAAGTAGGAAACACTTTCTCAAAGCTATATGTGTTTTATGTGTGCGTTGTGTGTGGAATGGGTGTTTTTTCGTGGATGGCTATTGTTGCGCTTGCAATGTGACTGGCCACTGTATCTGTGCAAGTACACCATTCTCTACATTGGATAATGTAATTGTGCCTTGATGTAAGTGCATGATTTCTCTAGCAAAGCTAAGCCCTAGTCCAGTGCGTTTGCGCACACCTTCTTGCGTTTGTGCAGAGAAAAATCGCTCAAAAGCGCGTTCAATGACATAGTCATCTAAATGACCTTGGTTGTTGATGTTGAGTTGATGCTGACCATTTACTTCTTGATAGCTGATGCGCATATGACCAGCTTTGGGGCTGTTTTCAATGGCGTTATCAATCAGGTTGCCAATACATTGGCGTAATAGTAAGGCGTCTCCTTGTACCATAACCGCTTGATCAAGGTGCTTGATATCGACGGTGCAATAGTTAGCATCAATGAGTGCTTGGCTTTGTTGTAGCTGTTGCTTGATTAACGCGCTTAAATCAAATTCACTGATATCATTTAAAGCGTTTAAGTTTTCTAACTTAGCTAAATCAAGAATGCGATCAACCAACGATTGCATGCGGTTGTTGGAAGCGCGAATATTCTCAATAAACTGCTGTTGGTCAGCAGCGGGCATCTCTTCTGTTAATAATTCAGCCGCTGCTGATACCGAAGTTAATGGGGTTTTTAATTCATGCGTAAGGCCGTGAATATAATGCTCTACATACTCTTTGCCATCTAACTCATCCCGCATATGCGTAATCGCTGTGGCGAGATTATCAAAACGTTTATCCATAAAGCGTGGCTGTTTATTGCGCTTGCCTTTTGCCATGGTATTCGCGTAATTGACCAGCTTAGCAATTGAGCGCGTAAAGCCATGGCTCAACAAATAGCCGACTAGCATGGCAATGCCCAGCGCAGCTAATACATAAAGCGTTAAGTGCAGTCGTTCTACCGCTAGCAGCTGCTCTAATGGCCGCACAGGTTTGACCACACTCAGTACCCCCACGATATTACTACGCACTTTAATGGGAGCAGCGACCACCATTACTTTTTCATCGCCTTGCGCCGTTTGGTCAGGGTAGCGATAACTGGTTCTTGCACCATACTTGCCGGCTAAAGTCAGTTTGACATCACGCCAAGTTGAATAATCTTCACCGATATTGCGGCCTGTCGAATCGTAAACGACGATGCCTTGGCGGTTAGTGATATACATCTCTAGATCGATAGAATCTTTGTATAAGCTATAAATTTGTGCGCGAATGCGACGTTGATAACTCTTCTTGAATAATTGTGCCACTTCTTCTGTATCAATCACATCATCACGAAATTGCTGTTCCAGTGAGGTTGCTAATAAAGTAGCCGTGTCGATCAATACTGTCTCTGATGACTGTTGAAAAGCGGTGGTTAGTTTTTCTTTGGCTTGGTCGAGGAAAAACCACGACAAGCCGCCTAAAATAATAAAGTAAGCAACAAAGGCGCGTAGACTAAAACTGAGTTTCATCACTAGCCTAACAAGGAGTATCCAAAGCCACGGTGCGTGATAATGGGTATATTGTTCGCATCAATGTTTTTTAGTTTTTGCCTTAAGCTCTTGATGTGTGAATCAATCACGCGGTCATCAGAAGGGTGGTTAGAAGACCATACCGCCTCAATCAATTGCCTGCGTGAAAAAATTTGCTTTGGTTGTTTCAACAAGGTTTCAAGTAGTAAGTATTCACTACGCGTTAAATCCAAGCTCTGTGCTTGATAGCTAATGTGTAACTGTTGCTGATCAATGATAAAACCTGTATCCGTCGTGCCTGCTTCTTTCGCTGGTGATGTAGCTGCGCCGGCGCGCTTAAGAATATTTTTGACGCGAACAGCCACTTCTCTTGGGCTAAACGGTTTCGTGACATAATCATCAGCACCAATTTCTAAGCCAACAATACGGTCGATTTCTTCGGCTCTAGCCGTTAAAAAAATCATTGGAATATCATGCTGCTCACGGATGGTTTTGAATAAATCAAAACCATTGGCATCAGGCAAGCCAACATCCAAAATCGCAAAATCAATTGGCTTCGCCTCAAATTGCGCGAGTGCAGCTTTGGCCGTGCTCTCCCAAATTGGATGCATGCCCTCTGACTTTAAAACATAGACCAGCGCATCCGCAATTTCGGCTTCATCTTCAACAATTAATATGGTTTTGTTTAACATCTACAGCTGACTATTTCGTTAAATCAATAAAATCCAACTCACCAGCTTTCATATCAGGCACCATTAAATAACGTTCATCTTTTGTGATGGCAATATCAGCGGCTGCTTGGTATTGCGGGCCTACGGTTTCGACATCACCGGCTACGTTGATAGAGAACACCTTGCCATTTTTCCAATCACTAACATACAGCGTTCCGCTTGAATGGTGTACTACGCCATCGCCGCCACCAAAGCCTTCTTCTAAGTCTGATACTTCGCCTGTTTCTGTATGCAGGTTATACAAAATGCCAGAAGTGAAATCGACAAAAGTTAAATAAGTCCCCGTATCATCTGCCAGCAAGCCATTTGGCGCCATCACCAATGGGTTATCCGCGCCATCGACTAACATTGTCACTTCACCAGCCGCATTGATTTTATAAATCAGTCCGCCTTTGCCTGACCCTAAAATATCACCACTATCCGATACATATAAATTGCCTAGCGGATCAGCCTCTAAATCGTTTAAGAATTGCGGTGGTTTCGTAAATGCTTCAGCAGCAACAAAGACTTCTTTTTGCGCGCTATCGGCTAAATTGACTCGAACAACTTGCGTTTTGTCTGCCACATAAAGCCAGTCACCAATAATCACCAAACCTTTTGGATCGTCAAAGCCCTCTGCGAACACGCTCAGTTCGCCGTTACTCAACACACTAATTTGACCATCGCCATCTTTTCCAAACTCATTAATTTCTGAGATGTAAATCTTACCGTCTTTGGCCTGCACAACAGACTCCGGGCTTTTTAACCCAGTGACCTTGGTGAGTGCAATTGGCGCTGTGACCTCAGTTGACTGTTGTTCAGTACAACTAATGATGCAGGTAGAAACAACAACACTTAATAAAGTGACTTTTAGCGAACGAGCGATTGATAGATTTAACATAGCGTCCTTAATGGTGAGTTGAAGAGTCAATAATGTTGGCTTGATATTGTACACCCACAAGCATTACCTATAAGCCCTCAATGATGGATTGCTATACAAATAATAAAGCGGTAATTATGTTAATTTTTATTATACATATGTATACATGGGCATGTGCTTAGCAGTATAATGAATTTCAAATAAAAATAATTGTGAGAATAACTATTGGCGTTACTGTAACGAAGAAAACTAAATGATGTTGAGCATTGATTTTAAGAAAAGTTCTTCCAGTCTAATCATGGCTTTAATTTGCGCGACACCGCTCATTTTGACTATCTTCTTGCGCAATTACGATACGGCATTATTTACGCCATTTTTATTGGTTGCTACAACTGTATTCTTCTTCGTTAGCGTGACGTGGTTTTTAATCAGGGAAGATGAGAGCCACAATACGTTTTCTGTCCCCACTATTTCTGATTATCCAACAATACAAGAAGGCTTCCCAATGCCAGGAGTCCCTCAATATTGGACGACTGGATTGATTCAAGAGATTGAATGGAAGCGATTTGAACGCTTATGTTTTTGGTATTTTCTGATTAAAGATGTGAAAGCCACTTTGGTACAAAAAGGAACCAATGGTTACATTCAGCTCTGCCTTGATCAAGCCATTGACGTGAATGCCGTCGTTAAGCATAAAACATCGTTAAAAGATGTTGGCGTGAAGGATATTAAATCATTGCTTACATTGATGGCGAAGGAAAACGTTAGCAAAGGGTTTTATATGGCAGCAGGTTCATTTTCGCCTGAAGCAAAAGTTTTTGCCAAGGAAAATAAAGTGACGTTAATTAGTGGCGGTATGTTGCTTACAATGATTAAAAGGCTTCGCCAAGCACAGCAAATGAAGCTGCTTGATATGGCGACTGAGGGAGACTATAAAACACCAACCTGCCCAGCCTGTGATATTAAAATGGTCAGCCTACATGGCCCTCATCAAGATAAATATTACTGGGCGTGTGTCAATAAACCAGTCTGTAAACACATTATGCCAAGGCGGGCGCAACGGATGCTACCGAGAAAAGAGCCGCGTCAGAAAATGAACATTCTGCAACATGCTTTTGGTTAGCCAATGCTTTCATTAAATTTATGATAGCAATATTTTAATTTGCTCTTGCAGTGTTGGTAACACTTCACGTGTAAACCACGCATTCTTTTTAAGCCAAATATTATTTCTTGGGCTGGGGTGCGGTAGTGGAAGTGTATTTGGCCAGTAATTTTTCCAAGATTTAACGGTGTTGGTGAGCGTGCCTTTTTTAGCCTCTGGCAAATGCCAAGCAATGGCGTATCGGCCGATGACTAATGTTAACGCGATATTGGGCATTGATGCTAATAGTTGGTTTCTCCATTGTTCAGCACATTCTTTTCTCGGTGGTAAGTCGCCAGACTTGCCCGTGCCGGGGTAGCAAAACCCCATGGGTAATATCGCAATTTGTTTTTCATCGTAAAAGGTATTTTTATTAACGCCCATCCATGTTCTTAATCGGTCTCCGCTAGCATCATCAAAAGGGACGCCAGACATATGTACTTTCGAGCCAGGCGCTTGGCCCGCGATGAGTATCTTGGCGGCAGGGTTGATTTGCACAACAGGCCGTGCACCATGAGGTAAATATTCTGCGCAAAGTGTGCAAGCGCGGACTTCATTTAAAGTAGTGCTAAAAGATTTTGTATGCATCATCTAAATATAATTTTACGCTGACTATAATTGT
>SPJO01000150.1 GCA_006844635.1 Methylophilaceae bacterium
GAGCGTATTTAGTTACGGTGAAACGCGGTAACCTCCATCTGCAGCAAGACCAAATAGGTTGGTAATGGCGTTGCTCGCGTTTGCCAACGGGTAGGTTGCTTGAGTGTGTGAGTAATTGCACGCCTAGATGAATGACTGTCCGCCCTTGGGCGACAGAACCCGGCTTATCGGCTAGCTTTTTTCTCCCACCATTCTCCATTTTTGGTGGGTTTTGACGTCAAAACAGCCCGGTTTTCGTCTTATTTGCCCGTTTTCGTCAGTCGAGAATCCTTCAAAAATTCCCATAACTGCAATTCAATGACATACAAAAGACTAGTGATATTTAACATTCACTACTATGTATAAGTCTATGATTATTAATGATTTTGTTTTTTTGCAAAAGTCGCACTAAGTCCTTGTCTTATAACGAAAAAAGCTTGCTTTAGTCATTTTTTTGCTCTAAAGTGGTAAATAGTGTTTTTTTGTGTTGATTGGTGGTGAATTCCTAACAAATTACTAGGGGTGTTAGGTGTTCATCAGCAATCACAAATATTTTAACAAGTAAAAACGACGGGTAGTGTAAATAAAGTGTATCAGTTCGAGGGAGCAAGCAACATCAATATGGATGCCAAGGGTCGCGTAGCGATTCCTGCGAAGCATCGTGATGTGCTGTTGAATCAGTTCGGCGGCGACCTTGTGCTCACTTTGCACCAAGATGCTTGTTTGATGTTGTATCCAAGAGTGGTATGGGAGCCGATTCGCGCTAAGTTAATGGCGTTGCCTGCTTTAGATAAACGTTCTGCGAAGTTGCAGAGACGTTTGGTTGGGCATGCAGAAAGCATTAGTTTGGATAGTGCAGGTCGTATGTTGGTTTCACCATTGTTGCGTGAAATGGTTAATTTGGAAAAAGAAGTGGTCTTGGTTGGTTTGGAAAGTCGCTTTGAGCTTTGGAGTAAGGAAGCTTGGATGAAGGAGTGTCAGGGCGATGATGATGGTGACATGGCAATGTCACCAGAATTGCAAGGGCTCACACTGTGATGCAGGGCGCCAATTCAGCGCCCACCTCAGGATTAGTGTCGCCTTCAGCAGCGCAAGCTGCACATGTGACGGTTTTGTTGGATGAGGCGGTGGATGCGTTGGCGATTAAGCCGGATGGCATTTACATCGATTGCACATTTGGTCGTGGTGGGCATAGTCAGAAAGTGTTGGAGCAGCTTGGTGTTGATGGGCGCTTGTATGCGATTGATCGTGATATGGCGGCTTATGCCACTGGGCAGGCAGTGAATGATGCGCGGTTTCATATCGAGCATTTACATTTCTCAGAATTAAATCAATTGGTAGAGAAACATCAATTACCTAAAGTCGACGGTATTTTGTTGGATTTGGGCATTTCATCACCACAGGTGGATGAAGGTGAACGTGGTTTTAGTTTTAGGTTGGATGGTCCGCTTGATATGCGTATGGATCAGACGCGTGGCAAAACAGCAGCAGAAGTGTTGGCTACGATTTCGGAAAAAAAACTCAGAGAGGTAATAAAAGATTATGGCGAAGAACGGTTTGCTAAGCAGATTGCAGGGGCGATTATTAAGGAGCGCGCTGACGGGCGCACCATCACCACTACAGGGGAGCTTGCCAAGATCGTGGCAAGTGCGGTCCACAAGGTCGAACCGGGGAAGAACCCTGCAACGCGCACCTTTCAGGCTCTACGGATTCTCGTCAATCAGGAGCTTGAGGAGTTGTCGCTAGTTTTGCCAAGGTGTTTGGATTTGTTGGCAGAAGGCGGACGTTTGGTGGTGATTAGTTTTCATTCCTTGGAAGATCGTGTGGTCAAGCGCTTTATTCGGGCGGAGGCTGATCGTGATGATTTACCAGCGAACTTTCCTGTGAAGGCGGCTGATTTGCCGCAGGCAAGAATGTTGTCAATCGGCAAGGCAATTAAGCCTTCTTTGGGGGAGGTGGAAGCAAACCCACGCGCACGGAGTGCGGTGATGCGGGTGGCTGAGCGGACGGCGGTGGCATGACTCGGTTGAACCTCGGTTTGTTTTGCGGCTTGGTTGTCATTTGCTTGTTTGTGGTAGGTGCGCAGCATGAAGCGCGTAAGTTGCATTCTGAATATGAGGAGTTGCAGGCGCTGTCAATTAAGTACAAAACAGAATTTGAGCAGTTGCAATTGGAGCAAAGTACTTGGGCGATGCATTCACGCGTAGAAGAAATGGCGAGTGAGTCGTTGAAGATGGAAGTGCCTGGCCCTAAGCGGATTCAGGTCATTATTTTAGATGAGGTAGTGCAGTAAATGGTGTACGGCGCAGAACAGCGAACACATGAAATAAGCTTGTCTACAGGCCGTAGACGTGTGTTGCTTACTTGCGTGCTAATTATGTTTGGTTTGCTGGCGTTTCGTGGCGTATACCTACAAAGCACTAACAAGGACTTTTATCAGGAAGAAGGAAACAACCGCTTTATTCGCACCTTAGATCTGCAGGCGGGTCGCGGCAAAATCAAAGACCGTAACGGTGAGATTCTTGCGGTGAATAGCCCAGTTAAAACAGTTTGGGCAAATCCGAAAGCGCTTGAGATTAATAAGAAGCAAAAGCGAGCATTAGCCAAAATTCTCAAGGTGAGCACCAAATCGTTGGATAAGAAGGTGTCGAACAAAAAGCGTGAGTTTGTTTATATTAAGCGCCGTATTTCGCCAGATTTGGCTAAGCAAGTAAAAGCCTTGGGCATTTCTGGTATTCATTTACGCAATGAGTTTAAGCGGTTTTACCCTGCAGGCGATGTGATTTCACATGTAGTTGGTTTTACTAATGTGGATGGTAAGGGTCAAGAGGGTATTGAGCTTATTCAAGATGATAAGTTGGCTGGTTTGTTAGGTAAGCGCCGCATTATTAAGGATAGAAAAGGCCATATCGTTGAAGAGCTTGAGGTGATTGCTGAGCCAAGAAATGGTCAGGATTTAATTTTAAGTATTGATCATCGTATTCAGTATTACGCTTTCCGCGAGTTGGCGAAAGCGGTGACTAAGTTTAAGGCCAAGGCGGCTTCTGCTGTGGTGTTGGATGCGAAAACTGGTGAAGTGTTGGCAATGGTGAATTTACCTACTTACAATCCAAACAATCCAAAAAATATTAGAGGTAAAACCCGAAACCGAGCTATTACTGATATGTATGAGCCTGGTTCAACGATGAAGCCCATTGCGGCAGCAGCAGCGTTGGAGTTTGGCGGCTATTCGCCAAGTACAAGAATCGACACATCTCCTGGTTATATGAGTATTGGCCCTGCAACAATACATGATGCTCATCCGCATGACGTATTGACGTTAGCAGAAGTGGTGAAAAAGTCATCCAATGTCGGCTCAGCAAAAATAGCGCTGAGTTTGGAGAAAAAGAAGTTGTGGAATACGTTTAATGGCTTAGGTTTTGGTGCAAAAACGAAAGTTGGGTTCCCAGGTGAAGCGCGAGGCAAGGTGCGTGACTACACAACATGGCGTCCGATTGAGCAAGCCACCATGTCATATGGTCACGGGATTAGTGTGACGCTGTTACAAATGGCGCGTGCTTATACGGTGTTTGCTAATGATGGAAAGTTGATGCCAGTTTCACTGATGAAGCGAGACAAGCAGCCAGAAGGACATCAAGTGTTTTCTCCCAAAGTGGCTAATGATGTCAAAGATATGTTGGAAATGGTTGTGCAGCCAGGTGGTACTGGCTTGAAAGCGCAAGTAGCCGGTTATCGTGTGGGCGGTAAAACGGGCACGGCGCATAAATTGGGTCCGCAAGGCTATGAAAAAGATAAGTATGTGGGTTCATTCGTTGGCTTGGCGCCAGCATCGAATCCGCGCTATATCATGGCAGTCGTGATTGATGAGCCAACACTGGGTGGATATTATGGCGGAACGGTGGCAGCGCCTGTGTTTAGTACAGTAATGTCAGAGGTGTTGCGCTTAATGTCTGTGCCGCACGATGCACCGAATAATAATGTAGTCATCCCAACACTCCAAGCATTGGAAGATGTGAAGGAGGTGATTTGATGCGCTATACCATTCACAGCAAACCGAATGCAATCACAGCAGACAGCCGTCAAGTCAAGACAGGTGATTTGTTTCTTGCTTATCCAGGTGACAGTGCGGATGGGCGGGATTACATTGCTGATGCAATTAAGCAGGGTGCGCAGTCTATCTTATGGGAGCCGAAAGGTTTTACTTGGGAGGATGCGTGGAACGAAGTGGAAAACACACCTGTGTTGAATTTAAAGCAGCAGGTTGGAGAGATTGCAGGCCAGTTCTACGGTAACCCTAGTGATGATTTGTGGATGGTGGGAGTAACAGGCACCAATGGTAAAACATCTGTGACGCAGTGGTTGGCACAATGTTACAACCACATTAATACTAAAGCGGCAGTGATTGGTACGCTAGGGAACGGTCTTCCGGATGCCTTAGAGTCAACTGTGAATACAACGCCAGATGCGTTGTTACTGCAAAAAATGTTGGCTGAGTACTTGGCGCATGACGTAGAGACGGTCGCGATGGAGGTGTCCTCACATGGTATTGATCAGGGGCGCGTCAATGGCGTGGCTTTTGATGTGGCCGTGTTGACCAATTTGTCACGGGATCATTTAGATTATCACGGCAGTTTAGAGAAGTATGCTGGCGTGAAAAAACGCTTATTTTTTAAAGAGTCATTAGAGCATGTTGTGCTCAATGCAGATGATGCTTTGGGCCAAGAACTCAAAATTGCTTTGCAGGATCAGGATGTCGATGTCTTGAATTATGGCATTGACCATGGCGATGTGCGCGCATCTAAAATCAGTTTTGAAGGTGGGCAAATCAGATTTTTTGTCACCAGTCCATATGGTCAGTCTGATGTTAGCGCGAATTTATTGGGCCGATTCAATGTATATAACGTGTTAGCTGTTTTGTCGACATTATTGGTTTCACATGTCTCGTTAGCGGATGCTGTAGAAGCGATTGCACATATTCAGCCTTTAAGCGGACGCATGCAGAAGTTTGGCGGCAATCGATTGCCTTTAGTGGTGGTTGATTATGCACACACGCCTGATTCACTGAAGAATGCATTGCGATCATTGCGTGGTGAGGTGAAGCGTAAATTGATTTGTGTGTTTGGTTGTGGCGGAAATCGTGATCAAGGTAAACGCGCGATGATGGGCAAGGTGGCTAGCAAACTTGCAGACGCAGTCGTGGTGACGTCAGACAACCCACGGGATGAACCTTCAGAAGAGATTATTCAGCAGGTCTTGGCTGGCGTTGATGGTGAGTATGCGGTTGAGGAAGATCGTGCGAAAGCCATTGCGATTGCGATCGCAAATGCAAACAAAAATGATGTGGTGCTCGTGGCTGGTAAGGGGCATGAAAACTATCAAGAAATAGCAGGTGAGCGACATTATTTTAGTGATGCCGAACAAGTAGAAAAAGCATTGAAGCATTATGAGGTGGCAGTCGCATGATGATGTTATCGGAAATAGCGACAGCGTTAAATGCACCGATGCAAGGTCAGGATGTGAATGTGTTGAGCGTCGGTAGTGATAGCCGCCATATAGAAGCCGATCAATTGTTCGTTGCCATTAAAGGTGAGCGGTTCGATGGTAATGGCTTTGCGGCTGAAGCCATTCAACAAGGTGCGGCAGCGGCATTGGTTTCTGATGCTGAGGTCGTGGCAAGTCCTTCTGTTTTGGTGACAGATACCAAACAGGCGCTAGGACAATTAGCGCATTACTGGCGTCAAAAGTTTGACCTGCCAGTGGTGGCGATTACCGGCAGTAATGGCAAAACAACTGTGAAAGAAATGATTGCATCGATATTGCGTGTGGCTAAGGGACGTGTGTTAGCAACAAAAGGTAATTTAAATAACGATATCGGTATGCCACTGACGCTGCTGAATATTCGTGCTGAGCATCAGTATGCGGTGATTGAAATGGGCATGAATCATTTAGATGAAATTCGCTATTTGACTCATATTGCCTGCCCTCAAGTAGCTGTTGTGAATAATGCAGGCACGGCGCACATCGGTGAGCTCGGTTCGAGAGAGGCGATTGCAGAAGCCAAAGGAGAAATCTTTGAGGGATTGGTTGAAGGTGGTGTTGCCGTGATCAATGCAGATGATCGCTTTGCAGCATATTGGCAATCGCTCAATGCAGATAAGCGGGTGATTACGTTTGGCTTGCAAGCGGATGCTGATGTGACGGCGGATTATCAAACGGACGGCGAGCAGACGCAATTGAATCTAAAAACACTGACAGGTGATGTGGCTGTGCATCTCAGTGTGCTCGGTGAACATAACGTGAGTAATGCATTGGCAGCCTGCGCAGTTGCAGTCGCACTGAATATATCAAATGCTGATATTGCAAAAGGCTTAACCCAATTTGCTGGCGTGCAAGGCCGTTTGCATGTGCTAGCAGGTGAGCAAGGGGCTGTTGTCATTGATGACACCTATAACGCTAACCCAGATTCGATGAAGGCAGCGATTGATGTGCTGACGAACCAGTCGGCAGCAGACACCATTTTCATTATGGGGGATATGGCGGAAATGGGTGAAGGCGCGAATGGTTTGCATGCAGAGATTGGAGCTTATGCCAAAGAAAAAGGCGTTGCTCATTTCATGAGCTTGGGTGAAATGAGTGCGTCAGCCGCGAAAGCCTTTGGCGAAGAGGGCGTGCATTTTAATGATTTGCAGCAGTTGGTTGATGCCGTATTAACCCAACTGCATGAGGGCGCTTATGTGCTGGTGAAAGGTTCACGGTTTATGCAGATGGAACGTGTGGTGCAAGCGATTACGCAAGGACAACAAACAGGGAGTGCACATTAATGTTATTAGAACTCGCACAATATTTAGCCCAAGACATCAATGGATTTAATGTTTTTAATTACATTACGCTGCGTGCGGTGTTAGCAACGCTGACCGCGTTAGTGATTTCGTTCATGGTCGGGCCGAGCATGATTCGTAAATTGACCCAGTATAAAGTTGGACAATCAGTACGTGATGATGGCCCACAAACACACTTGATTAAAGCAGGTACGCCAACGATGGGCGGTGCTTTGATTCTGGTTGCTATTGCGTTGTCAACTTTACTGTGGGCAGATTTAAGTAATCGGTTTGTTTGGGTAGTGTTGGTCGCCACTTTAGGCTTTGGCGCGATTGGTTGGGTCGATGATTATCGCAAGGTGGTCTACAAAAACCCGAAAGGCTTATCAGCCAAGGCGAAGATATTTTGGCAAAGCTTTATTGGCCTTGGCGTAGGTGTTTTTCTGTACCAAACAGCTGCATCGCCAGTTGAGACAACGCTAATTTTTCCATTCTTCAAAAATGCGGCTATCCCATTGGGCTTTGTCGGCTTTATTGTGCTGACATACATGGTGGTTGTGGGCAGTAGTAATGCCGTTAACTTGACTGATGGTTTGGATGGTTTGGCTATTTTGCCAACGGTGATGGTGGGGAGTGCCTTAGGTATTTTTTCCTATGTTGCTGGTCATGTGTACTTCTCTGAATATTTATCTGTGCCATATGTGGCTGGCTCTGGGGAGTTGATGGTGTTTTGCGCCGCCATGGCCGGCGCCGGTTTGGGTTTCTTGTGGTTTAACGCCTATCCAGCAGAAGTGTTCATGGGAGATGTAGGCGCGCTGGCTTTAGGTGGTGCGCTAGGTGTTGTTGCTGTGGTTGTTAGGCAAGAAATCGTGCTGTTTATTATGGGCGGCGTGTTTGTGGTTGAAACGTTCTCGGTCGCGATTCAAGTGCTGTATTTCAAATACACCAAATACAAAACTGGTACAGGTAGAAGGATTTTCTTGATGGCGCCATTACACCATCACTACGAACAAAAAGGTTGGAAAGAAACACAAGTGGTTGTGCGCTTCTGGATCATCACCATGATGTTGGTGTTGGTTGGACTTTCCGCATTGAAAATTAGGTAGCAGATAAAGATAAATGACAGTGTCACTGAACAATAAACGTGTATTAGTGCTGGGGCTTGGTGAAACAGGCCTATCAGCACTGCGCTGGTTGCATGCACAGGGTGCAGACCTAAGTGTGGCTGATACACGTGATAACCCACCGAATGTGGATGTTGTGCGTAATGATATGCCGGCAGTGGACGTGTATTTAGGGCCGCTTGATGCAGCCGTGTTGAGCGCTGTTCAGTTGATTGTATTAAGCCCGGGTGTTGCTTTGTCAGAGCCAGCCATTCAGGCCGCGATTGAAGCGGGTGTTGCGGTGGTTGGCGACGTAGAGTTGTTTGCGAGATACCGCCCTAACCAAGCCAAAGTGGTTGCGATTACTGGCGCAAATGGTAAAACGACGGTGACAACCTTGGTAGGTGAGATGTGTAAAGCAGCTGGCTTGAACACGATCGTGGCGGGCAATATTGGATTGCCAGTATTGGATGCACTGGCGATGAAAACGCCGGATGTTTATGTCTTGGAGTTATCTAGTTTTCAATTAGAAACGACAGAGAGCTTAGTGTCGGATGCTGCGACAGTATTGAACTTAACAGAAGACCATATGGATCGTTATGCAGATTTAACGGCCTATGCAGCAGCAAAAGCGCATATCTTTTATCAGGCAAAATGTCAGGTGCTCAATCGTGATGATGCATGGAGCATGATTATGGAGCGTCCTAGCTTAGCCCTGCGGACCTTTGGTTTGGATCAAGATGCAAAAGAGTTTGGTGTTGAAGATGTTGATCAAAATATTTGGTTGTGTGAGGGCGAACAACATTTAATTAATGTAGCTGACTTGCACATTAAGGGCGCGCACAATGCGGCGAATGCTTTAGCGGCATTGGCGCTTTGTCGGGCGATTGGTTTGGAGTATGCCCCATTGCTGAATGCGCTTTATAACTTTAAAGGGTTGCCACATCGTGTGGAGTGGGTCGCGCAAATAGATGACGTTGATTACTTCGATGATTCTAAAGGAACGAATGTTGGTGCTACTTGTGCTGCATTATCAGGTTTGCCACAAAAAGTAGTGTTAATTGCTGGTGGTGATGGCAAAGGGCAAGACTTTGGTCCACTGATGTCACCAGTACAGAATAATGCACGTGCAGTGGTGTTGATTGGGCAAGATGCAAAAACAATTGAAACAACGCTGTTAGAAACTGAAGTGCCGATGTATCACGCTGCTGATATGCAAGAGGCCGTAGTGATTGCAAAACGCGTTGCACAAATAGGTGATGCGGTACTGCTATCGCCCGCTTGTGCGAGCTTAGATATGTATGCAAATTACATCCGTAGGGCAGAGGCGTTTGTCGATGCTGTTAAAGGGCTTGAGGAGGTGACATGTTAAACACCGCTGCACAGGCCAGAAATCATGCGATTACGCCAGCTTATGACCAGTGGTTGCTTTGGGTGACGATGATTTTATTAGGCATAGGCTTGGTCATGGTTTATTCCGCGTCAATCGCGATTGCTGAGGCGAATGAACTGCTTGGGAACCAAAGTCGTTATTACCTTTACCGCCAAGCAGCCTTTATTTTCGTGAGCTTGGTTGCTGGCTATGTCACCTTCCAAATTCCGATGGAATGGTGGCAGAAGATGGCGCCACACCTATTTATATTAGCGATATTCTTGCTGGTGTTAGTGCTTATTCCTGGTGTGGGCCGCAACATTAATGGTAGTCAACGTTGGTTATCTTTGTTCGTGGTGAATCTACAACCATCCGAGTTTATGAAGTTGTTTGCCGCCATGTATGTGGCGGATTATGCCGTGCGTAAATCAGGGCAGATGGATAGTGTAGTAAAAGGCTTTTTACCTATGGTGGCGGCGATGGTGTTGGTCGGCTTCCTATTACTTCGCGAACCAGATTTTGGCGCCTTTGCCGTCATCGCGGCCATCTCTATTTCTATCCTCTGGTTAGGTGGTTTGAATTGGAAGATATTTGGCGCACTGGTGCTGATGCTACCAGTGGCGATTTACTTCTTGATTGTGAGTTCACCGTATCGTTGGGAGCGTGTTGTCGGGACATTAAATCCATGGGCAGACCCGTTCGGTAAAGGTTATCAATTATCACATGCGCTGATTGCATTTGGACGCGGTGAATGGTTTGGCGTCGGGCTTGGCGCAAGTGTTGAGAAGTTGTTATATCTGCCAGAAGCGCATACTGATTTCTTGATCGCTGTGATTGCAGAAGAATTAGGTTTTGTGGGTGTGTTAACCGTGTTGATGTTGTTTTCATGGTTGGTCGTTCGTACTTTTAAAATTGGTAAAGAAGCGGTGGCGAATGAACGTTACTTTTCAGCGTTGTTGGCACAGGGGTTGGGCGTTTGGATTGGCGTGCAAGCTTTCGTGAATATTGGTGTGAACATGGGCGTGTTACCAACAAAAGGTTTAACGTTGCCACTCTTATCATTTGGCGGCAGTGGCATCTTGGCAAACTGTATTGCGATGGCTGTTTTGTTGCGGATTGATTATGAGAATCGTCGGATTCAGAAGGGCTTGCCCGCATGACGGATCATAAGCAAAACAAAACATTAATGGTGATGGCTGGCGGTACTGGTGGCCATGTCTATCCAGCGATTGCCGTTGCCGATTACTTGCAAGCTATGGGTTGGGAAGTTGTGTGGTTAGCCACGGAAGGTGGTATGGAGAACCGCTTGATTGCGGATAAGCCCTACCGCAAAGCCATGATTAAGATGCGCGGTGTTAGGGGAAAAGGCTTACTCGGTTGGCTGTTATTGCCATTCAAATTATTGTTAGCGTTTAAACAAAGTTTGAGTGCGATGTGGCAGCACAAGCCTGACGTTGTATTAGGTATGGGAGGCTTCGCTGCATTCCCAGGTGGCCTAATGGCGCGTTTGTTAAGAAAACCTTTGGTGATTCATGAGCAGAATTCAGTGGCAGGTTTAACCAATAAAACACTTAGCTATGTTGCCAATGAAGTGTTGGCAGCATTCCCGGCAGCATTTGAAGAAAAAGCGACGTTGGTGGGTAATCCGGTGAGACAGGAAATTAGGCAGATTACAAAACCTGAGACACGGTATGGTGCGCGAGAAGGGCGACTAAGAATCTTGATCGTGGGCGGTAGCTTAGGCGCCGCTGCGTTGAATGAAGTGATGCCGAAAGCCTTGTCTGCGTTTGCGTCGCATCAGCAACCTGAAGTGGTGCATCAGGCAGGTGAAAAGCATATTGCAACGTTAGAGGCAAACTATAAAGCGGCTGGGATAGAAGCAGAGGCGAAAGCATTTATACAGGATATGGCAGCACAGTATGCATGGGCTGATGTGGTGGTGTGTCGAGCGGGGGCGTTGACCGTAGCAGAGTTGGCTTGCGTTGGCGTTGCTAGCGTGTTGGTGCCATTCCCATTTGCAGTGGATGACCATCAAACAACGAATGCAGCATATTTGAGTGAAAACAATGCGGCGATATTAATACAGCAAACCGCATTTACAGTAGAAAAGGCTGTGGAAACTTTGAAACAATTAACAAGAGAGTCCTGCTTGAATATGGCAAGAAATGCACGTGCGTTAGCAAAACCTGAAGCAACTGAATCGGTAGCCAATGTATGCATTAAATTGGCAGGAGTGTCAGCATGAAGCATAAGGTAAAGAATATTCATTTTGTTGGTATCGGCGGTATCGGGATGAGTGGCATTGCCGAAGTGCTATTGAACTTAGGGTTCAAGATTAGCGGCTCAGACTTAGCGAGTAATGCGATTACCAAACGTTTAGAAGGGTTTGGCGCTACCCTGTATCGCCAGCATGCAAAAGAAAATTTGGTGGATGCTGATGTGGTGGTGGTGTCGACCGCCGTGAGTGATGACAATCCGGAAGTTGTTGCGGCTAGAGAGCAGCATATTCCTGTGGTACCGCGCGCCATGATGTTGGCGGAATTAATGCGGTTTAAACAAGGGATTGGCGTTGCTGGGACACACGGTAAAACGACAACAACTAGTTTAATTGCCAGCATCTTAGCCGAAGGTGGCATGGACCCAACATTTGTTATTGGCGGCAAGCTAGAGTCAGCCAGTACCAATGCGCGCTTGGGCGCGGGGGAACATATTGTGGTAGAAGCGGATGAATCAGATGCATCATTCTTGCACTTAAGCCCAATTCTAGCAGTGGTGACTAATATTGACCAAGACCACATGGAAACTTATGAGCACAGTTTCGATAAGTTGAAAAATGCATTTGTGGAATTTTTACAGCAACTGCCGTTTTGGGGCATGGCTGTACTGTGTATTGATGATGATAACGTGCGAGAAATCTTACCTAGGGTAACCAAGCCAGTTACGACATACGGCTTTAGTGAAGATGCTGATATTCGGGCAAGCAATGTGCGGGCTGATAACGGCAAGATGCACTTTAAAGTGACACGTATCAATGGCAAAACAACGCAGTTTGATGTGACGTTAAATTTGCCAGGTGAACACTATGTACTGAATGCATTGGCAGCTATTGCGATTGCCAGTGAGCTTAATGTGGCAGATACAGCTATGGTGAAGGCGCTGGCAGAATTTAAAGGTGTCGGTAGACGTTTTGAGCGCTATGGCGAAGTGCCGACGCGTCAAGGCGGTACATTTACGTTGATTGATGACTATGGTCACCATCCTGTGGAGTTGCGTGCAGTGATAGAAGCCGCCAGAGATGCGTTTCCAGATAGACGTTT
This sequence comes from Methylophilaceae bacterium, assembly GCA_006844635.1. GTDB lineage: Bacteria > Pseudomonadota > Gammaproteobacteria > Burkholderiales > Methylophilaceae. Next base: position 12,590 of record SPJO01000150.1, read on the forward strand.
GGTCTTGGCTTTCCAACCCCATCGCTATACACGTACTCGGGATTGTTTTGAAGATTTTGTGCAAGTGATTTCAAGTGTGGATGTTGCGCTGCTCACAGAAGTTTATTCAGCAGGGGAAACGACAATTGTCGCTGCGGATACGCGCTCACTTATTCGCGCTATCCGTGTGATGGGAAAAGTGGAGCCGATTTTTGTAGAGACATCTGATGCCTTACCTGAAGCGATTGCGAGTGTGGTGCAAGCCGATGATGTCGTGATTGTCATGGGTGCTGGTAGCGTAGGGCAAGTCGCTAGTCAGACAAAGGCTTTATTAACATGATGACAGAAAAGCAAATGACAAAACTGTTAGAAAACGAGCCGCTTGAGCGTTACACAAGTTGGCGTGTCGGCGGGAAAGCTGATCGTTTGTATGTGCCAACAGATCTAGAAGATTTGGCTGAAATATTGACAGGCATTAGCCCGGATGAACCCATCTATTTTATTGGGCTGGGTAGTAATTTATTAGTGAGAGATGGCGGTGTTAGGGGGACGGTTATTGTCATGCATCAAGCCTTAAAAGCTTTAAGGATGGATGGCGCATATCTGTATGCAGAAGCTGGGGTTACGTGTGGCAAGGTGGCGCGCTTTGGTTCTGCGAATAGTAAAACAGGTGCTGAATTTTTGGCTGGTATTCCTGGGACCGTTGGCGGGGCGTTAGCAATGAATGCAGGTTGCTACGGCAGCGAGACTTGGGATGTTGTGCACCAGGTCTTAACCATTGACCGCTTTGGTCAAACACATGTGCGTAATAAAGGTGAGTTCACCACTTCTTATCGTAATGTTGTGATGCCAGTGCCTGAAGAGTGGTTTGTTGGTGCTTGGTTTGCGTTGCCAGCAGGCAGTCCTGAGGAAACGGCAAGAAAGATTAAAGATTTGCTGGCAACTCGCTTAGCCAGCCAGCCGTTGAACTTCCCGAGTGGTGGGTCAACGTTTCGTAACCCGAAAGGGGATTATGCGGCACGGTTGATTGAAGCGTCTGGCTTAAAAGGTTATCAAATTGGTGGTGCGCAAGTATCCCCAAAGCATGCGAATTTTATTGTCAATGTGGGTGGCTGCACAGCATTAGATATTGAGCTATTGATTCGACATATGAAAGCAGAAGTATTGGAGCAGCAAGGGGTGACTCTGCAGCAAGAAGTAAAGGTGATAGGAGACTATGCGTAGTAGCGATTTAACGATCAAGCATGATGCCGAAGTATTTGGCAAAGTCGCCGTGCTATTGGGCGGTGACTCGGCTGAGCGTGAAGTATCGCTCGATAGCGGGCATGCGGTGTTGAATGCGCTCATTAAGCATGGTGTGGATGCACATGCATTCGATCCGAAGGGTCAAGCATTAACAGCGCTCGAACATTTTGACCGTGCCTTTATCGCCTTACATGGGCGATATGGAGAAGATGGCACTGTACAAGGTGAGTTAGAGGCGATGGGTATCCCTTACACAGGTAGTGGTGTTGAAGCCTCTGCAGTGGGCATGGATAAATGGCAAACCAAATTGCAATGGGATAAAGCGGGGGTGGTAACGCCTGCTTATACATTGGTTGAAGCTGATAGTAATTTTGCTGCCATTGAACAGCAGTTAGGCTTGCCGCTATTTGTGAAGCCAGCCAATGAGGGTTCCAGCATCGGTATTAGCAAAGTGAAAACTGCAGGTGGTTTAAAAGACGCTTATGCATTAGCAGCAAAAGCAGACCCGTTGGTGATTGCAGAGCAGTTTATTGGCGGTGGTGAATATACCGTTGGGATACTAGGAAATACGGCATTGCCAATTGTACGGATTGTGCCAAAAACAGAATTTTATGATTACGAAGCGAAATATGCGCGTGATGATACCGAGTATTTATGCCCATGTGGTTTGGATGCGGCATTAGAAGCACAAATTAAAGAAGAGGCATTAGCTGCATTCCATGCGATTGGATGCCGAGGTTGGGGACGTGTTGATTTTTTAATGGATGAGAAAGGGCGTCATTATTTCTTAGAACTGAACACGAGCCCTGGTATGACGAGCCATAGTTTGGTGCCGATGGCAGCAAAAGCAATTGGGGTGGATTTTGATGATTTGGTGATGATGATTTTGCAAACAACTTTAGCTGATGCAGCTGCGACAACGGAGCAACAACATGTGGGATAAGCCAGGCATCTTAAATTGGTTGGCAAACTTACTCTTTGCGCTGGCTGTTGCCATGATGTTTTACGGCCTGCTGTTTGTTGTGGTGCATTTGCCTATTTTCCCGATTCGGGAGGTGAAAGTCATCGGTGAGGTGAGCCATGTGAGTGAAGCGCAGGTGCAGCTCATTGTTGATCAGCATTTAAAGGGTAATTTCTTCACACTGGATTTGGTGAAAGCACGCGATGCATTTGAGAAGTTGCCTTGGGCACGCAATGTCAGTGTGAGGCGCCGTTGGCCAGACACTTTAAGTGTGCAGATTGAGGAGCACCAAGCATTGGCGCGTTGGGGTGATATTGCTTTGGTGAATACGCGAGGTGAGTTATTCCATGCCGCTTCAGATGTGAATTTGCCTGTGTTTTATGGCCCGGGTGACAGTGTGAAGACGGTGACTAAACAGTATGCGAGTTTTAGCAAGATCCTGAATGTGGCTGATATCAAAATTGCACATGTGAGTTTATCACCACGACAAGCTTGGGAAATTAAAACCAATCAAGGTTTGTTAATTGCGCTAGGGCGTGAAGAGCAAGACCGTGAAAAGGTGAATGCAAGATTGAAAAAGTTTACGGCAGCGTATGAGGCGGTATTGAAGCACTTAGATGCGGAGATTAAGTACGCCGATTTACGTTATCCAAATGGGTTTGCGGTGCGCAAGCCTAAAAAGTTATCAATGCAAGGGTGGCCTGTCGCAGCAATGCAGCAGCAGGCATAAAAGGGAGTAGAAATGAGCAAAGTGCGTGAAGAGAAGAACCTAATTATTGGGTTAGATATCGGCACATCAAAGATTGTCACCTTGGTGGCTGAGCTGTTGCCGGAGGGCACGATTAAGGTGATTGGCTTAGGGCAGCACGCGTCTAGAGGCTTGAAAAAAGGTGTGGTGGTGAATATTGATTCCACGATGCAGGCAATTCAACGCTCACTAGAAGAAGCTGAATTGATGGCTGATTGCAAAATTAATACCGTGTTTACTGGGATTGCAGGGAGTCATGTGAAAAGCTTGAACTCGCATGGCATGGTCAAGATTAAAGATTCTGAAGTGATGCAAATGGATGTTGATCGTGTGGTGGATACGGCGCGCGCGATTGCTTTGCCAGCTGATCAACAGATTCTGCATATTTTGACACAAGAATTCATTATCGATGGTCAAGATGATGTGCGCGAGCCGCTTGGGATGAGCGGCATGAAACTGGAAGTAAAAGTCCACATCGTGACGGGTGCTGTGGCAGCTGCGCAGAATATTGTGAAATGTATCAAACGTTGCGGTTTAGAGGTCAGCGATTTAATTCTACAACCATTGGCATCCAGTGTAGCAGTGTTAACTGAAGATGAAAAAGAGCTCGGTGTTTGCTTAGTCGATATCGGCGGCGGGACAACGGATATTGCGGTATTTAAGAGCGGTTCTATTCGACACACAGCAGTGATTGGTATTGCGGGTGATCAGGTGACGAATGATATTGCGGTCGCTTTCCGAACACCGACACAATCAGCAGAAGACATCAAAGTGAAATACGGTTGTGCATTGCGTCAGTTAGCAGACCCAAGAGAGATGGTTGAAGTGCCGGGTGTGGATGGGCGCGAAGCAAGGCAACTTTCACTACAAACGTTAGCGGAAGTAGTCGAGCCGAGAATCGTAGAACTATATGAATTGGTTTTACAAGAATTACGACGTAGTGGTATGGAGGAAATGATTGCATCAGGCATTGTGATCACCGGTGGTTCATCCATGATGCGCGGCATGATTGAGTTGGGGGAGGAAATCTTCCATATGCCAGTGCGTAATGGGATGCCACGTTATGTGGGTGGTTTGTCAGAGGTGGTGAGCAACCCAAGGTATGCAACGGGTGTTGGCTTGATTTTAATGGGTAAGCAGCAATTAGAGCGCCAAATGACTGGAAATATGGAACTCAATTCAGTCGTTGGCATATTTAAGAGAATGAAGAGTTGGATTCAAGGTAATTTTTAGAATTACTTTTTAGTAGTAGCAGTAGTAGTAACAGGGCAGAGCTTATGAAAATAGGCTCAAACATTTAGGCAAAAGGAGAAATAAAATGTTTGAAATAATGGAAAAAGATTCACAAGAAGCAGTAATCAAGGTTATCGGTGTTGGCGGTTGTGGCGGCAATGCTGTTGATCACATGATTAGTAAGAATGTTAGTGGCGTGGAATTTATTTGCGCAAACACAGATGCACAAGCACTGTTAAAAAGTGCGGCGGCAACCACTTTGCAAATTGGTGGTGATATCACTAAGGGTTTAGGCGCTGGTGCTAAACCAGAAATTGGTCGTGAAGCTGCGATTGAAGATCGCGATCATATTGCAGAAATGATTGAAGGCGCTGATATGCTGTTCATCACGGCTGGTATGGGTGGTGGTACTGGTACTGGTGCAGCACCAATCATTGCTGAAGTGGCAAAAGAAATGGGTATTTTAACTGTGGCTGTAGTCACAAAACCATTTGAGTTTGAAGGTAAACGTACAAAAGTCGCAAAAGAGGGTTTAGAAGAGTTATCACAGTATGTTGACTCACTAATTGTGATTCCAAATGAGAAACTCATGGAGGTGCTTGGTGAAGATGTACCTTTCTTAGAAGCATTCCGTGCAGCGAACGATGTATTACATAATGCTGTCTCAGGTATTGCAGAGATTATTAATTGCCCAGGCTTGGTGAATGTCGATTTTGCTGATGTACGGACGGTGATGAGCGAAATGGGCATGGCCATGATGGGTTCTGCAGAAGCGAGTGGTGACAATCGCGCGAATATCGCAGCAGAACAAGCAGTCGCTAGCCCACTACTAGAGGATGTTAATTTAGCAAATGCACGTGGTGTGTTAGTGAATATCACAGCAAGTACGAGCTTCAAGATGAAAGAGTACTATGATGTGATGAACACCATTAAAGACTTCACGGCTGAAGATGCAACTGTGATTGTGGGTACTGTAATGGATGAAGCGATTGATGATAAATTGCGCGTAACCATGGTAGCAACAGGTCTCAATGGCGCGATTGCTAAACGTGAAAACAAGCCTGAGCTACGTGTGATGCCAGCAGTGCGTACGGGTACAACTGATATGCCTGCATATACGGAAGAAGTGGTTGAAGAGGATGAAGATCCTGCGGTATTTAGTCAGAACAATCGTCGTGCACAAGTGGATGCGATGAAAATGAATGGTGTAGAGGAGTACGATATTCCAGCATTTTTACGCAAACAAGCTGACTAAGCTTCACTGCTGATTGCAACAGAAGCGCGTATACTATAAACAGGATTTTGCCTGTTTGTGGTTGGCGACGCTGTCAGTTGGCTGTGAGTAGAAATAAAGGAAATTGATTGTTAAAACAAAGGACATTAAAAGAGCAGGTGAGCGCGACTGGCGTTGGATTGCATAACGGAGAAAAAGTGACACTGACACTTCTGCCCGCCGCAATTGACACTGGAATCGTATATCGGCGCACCGATTTGCCCGGTAAGCCTGAAATACAAGCGACCCCTGATGCAGTGAGTGATACGCGCATGTGCTCTGCCCTAGAGAAAAACGGTGCGCGTGTTGCTACTGTTGAGCATTTAATGTCTGCCCTAGCTGGTTTGGGTGTGGATAACATTATTATTGAAGTCAGTGCTTCTGAAATTCCGATTATGGATGGGAGCTCTGGCCCCTTTATTTATTTGCTGCAATCAGCTGGTATTGTTGAACAGTCTGCAGCAAAAAAGTTTATCAAGATTAACCAAGCCATAGAAGTCAAAGAAGATGATAAATGGGTGCGCTTTGACCCATACCATGGCTTTAAAATGGACTTTACCATTGATTTTGCACACCCTGTGTTCGAAAACTCTGGTAACAATGTCAAAATTGATTTTGCTGATAATACCTATGTCAGTGAAATTAGCCGAGCGCGCACGTTTGGCTTTATGCATGAGGTGGAATACTTACGTGCAAATGGGTTAGCGCGAGGTGGCAGTTTAGATAACGCAATCGTTTTGGATGAATTTCGTGTATTAAATACAGACGGCTTGCGTTATGACGATGAGTTTGCAAAACATAAAGTGCTAGATGCGATTGGTGATTTGTATATGTTGGGCCATCCAGTGCTCGGTGCTTATACAGCCTTTAAGTCTGGCCATGGTTTAAATAACCAATTAATTCGCGCGTTGATGGCGGATGCCTCAGCTTGGGAATACGTAACTTTTGAGGATATAGAACAAGCGCCAATTGGCTTTAGAGAGCAAGTTGATTTGTTCAAACCTAATGTCATGCCGCACTTTAATTAAAGGATACAGCTGCCTTTGTTGATTGTTCGACTTGCCGCCATCTTTACCATCATTGCTGTGTTTGTATTGTTAGCAGCTTTTGCGTTCACACGTGATAAAAAATACCTGAGGGCGATTCGGCGGTTGCTGATTTATACAGCTTGGCTTGTGGTCCTCTTGGTTTTATTTATTTTAATTGCCAGAGTTATTCGGATTTAGCTATGCACCTGCGTATGAAATCAATCATCAGTTTTTGTGTCCTGTTTGTGTTCTATGCGAGCACAGCCTATGCGAATAACCTCGATGAGCTCGTCGTTAAAGCGCGCAAAGCTTATGATAAAGAAGATGTCGCAGCATTAAAGCAGTATGCGGATCAGTTGCATGCGGCTAACCACTTGTTAGCCCCTTATGCGGAATATTGGTTAATGCGGCGTGATATCGAGCATGTCGATAATGCAGAAATTGCCAGCTTTATTCAGCAATATAGTGATTATGCGTTTGCTGATCGCTTGCGCGGCGAGTATTTGAAGAAGCTTGGCTTGCAAAAAGACTGGCCTGCTTTTTCCTATCAGTATGCCCAATATCAATTAGAAGATGCAGCTGTGAACTGTTATGCAGAAGAGGCTTATCATTCACATCCGAATGCTGGCTCGTTATCTGGTGCTAAACACTTATGGTTAACGGCTAAGGCTCGCCCTAAGGATTGTGGCCGCCTATTTGATTTGATGCAAGCTGAAGGCGTGATTGACGAAGAAGCTGTGATGCAGCGCTTTAGAATGGCTTTGGGTAAAAATCGGGTCACATTGGCAAGGTCGATTGTGAAGCGTAGTCAGTATTATCGTGCACATTATCAAAGTTTATTGAAGCGAGCCGCTTCAAAGCCACAGCGCATTATTGATAAGCAACAGGCTTCATTTAAATCACGCATCGGTCGTGAAATTAATTTGTATGCACTCGTCACCATGGCAAAAAAAGACACATGGAAAGCATTGAATGCATTTAAAAAGGTGCAAAATAAATTCAACGTAGATGAGCGCGGTTATTTTTACAGTATGTTAGGCCTAGTGGCGGCTAAACGGCATGAGCCAGAAGCCACTATCTGGTTCCAAAAGGCAGATATAGAGTCTATGAATGATGAGCAAGTGTCGTGGTTTGCACGCGCTACTTTACGACAACGAGACTGGGTCGGCTTGCTACGCATTATTGAGAATATGCCTGCCGCAGTTGCTGATGAAGCGCGCTGGCGCTATTGGAAAGCACGTTCGCTGATTGCACGTCAGCGTGGCGATGAAGCACAGGGTATTTTATTAAATCTTGCACCAGAGCGGCATTATTATGGCTGGTTGGCGCAAGATGAAATTCGCAACTATAAGCCTAAGCCGCTTCTACATTACAAACCAAAAAAACAAGAAATTAATAAGGTTGGTACTATTGCTGCAGTTAAACGTGCTGAGGCTTTGTTAAATCTAGAGTTACGTTGGGAAGGTAAAAAAGAGTGGGCGAAGGCTATTGAGGGCTTCGATGATAAACGCATACTCGCTGCAGCACATTTTGCTAACCAAAAACAGTGGTATGACATTGCAGTGAATACGGCAGATAGAACACGGGAGTGGCATGATTTTTCACTACGATATTTAACGCCGTATAAAAAATTAATGCAGCAGGCAGCTAGGAGACATGCTGTTGATTTGACTTGGGTCTATGGGATTACGCGGCAAGAAAGTCGCTTTATGCATTATGCTAAATCGCATGCTGGTGCCGCGGGCTTAATGCAATTAATGCCAACTACTGCGAGGTGGGCTGCTAAGCGTGCTGGCGTATCAAACTACAAACGCAGCATGATTTATGAATTAGATACCAATATTAATATTGGTACGTATTACTTAAGTTATGCTGAAAATTCAATGAATGGTAATAAAATCATGGCAACAGCTGGCTATAATGCAGGGCCTAGTCGTGCTAAAAGGTGGCGTGCAAACGAGCCATTAGAAGGTGCGATTTATGCGGAAACAATTCCGTTTAATGAAACACGCGTCTATGTACAACGGGTAATGGCAAATGCACATATGTACGCTAAGCAACTGCGTGGCAGTAGCCGCCAAACATTAAAGCAGAGAATGGGTACAATTCCAGCAAAATCATAGGGTTAAGGTAGGTGAGTTAGATGGCAATGAATAGAATAGCGGTGGTCGGTGGTGCTGGTTTTGTCGGCAGTAGTATCGTCAGTAAATTAGATGAGGCAGGTTATCAAGTCAAGGTGTTAACACGGCATCGTGAACGTGCAAAACACCTTATTTTATTGCCGAATGTGCAAGTGAAAACCTGTGATATTCATGATGATAAAGCGCTCACTGATAGCTTGCGTGGTTGTGATGCTGTGATCAACTTGGTTGGTATTCTTTATGAAACACGTAAGCAAACATTCGACCTGATACATCATCAATTACCCAAACGTTTGGCTGCTATCTGTGATGATTTAGGCATTGATCGGTTGATACATATGAGCGCCTTAGGTGCGAGTGAACAAGCGCCTAGTGCCTACCTGCAAAGTAAAGCACGCGGTGAAGTTGCCTTGAGTCAATTCAAAGGTGGTGTCAATATGACCACATTTAAACCATCAGTTATTTTTGGTCGTGGTGATCGTTTCTTAACGATGTTTTCTATGCTCATTAAATTTTTGCCAATCATTTTTTTAGCCAAGCCTGATGCGAAGTTTCAACCAATTTGGGTTGAAGATGTCGCAACTATTTTTGTGAACAGCTTAGACAATACTGACACCTATGCGAAAAGCTATGCGTTAGCTGGGCCTAAGGTTTACTCCTTACGTGAGCTGATAGAGAAAACCATGCAGATGATGGGCAAGCAGCGGTGGATTATTGGCTTGAGCGACCGCTTATCTTATCTACAAGCATGGTTTTTAGAGTGGTTGCCAGTAAAGTTGATGACACGCGATAATGTGCGCTCAATGGAAGTAGCTAACATTTCGAAGGCGCCGATGGCTGAAGAAATTAAGCAGTCATTAGCCTCGCTTGAAGCCATTATGCCAACCTATATTGTTAATCAAACACCCCGGGCAGCTTATGACCAGTTTAGGACAGCTGCTGGTCGCATTATCAATGCCCGAAGATAAAGCATTAGAGGTTTATACCGTTGGTGGCGCTGTCCGTGACGCGTTATTAGGTCTACCTGTTCAGGATTTAGATTACGTCGTCGTCGGTGCGACAGCAGAGGAAATGACAGCGCTCGGTTATAAACCTGTCGGCAAGGACTTTCCTGTGTTTTTGCACCCTACTAGCCATGACGAATATGCCTTAGCCAGAACTGAACGCAAAGTGGGTAAGGGCTATAAAGGTTTTACCGTTTATGCGGCGCCCGATGTAACTTTAGAGGATGATTTATGCCGGCGTGACTTCACCATGAATGCCATTGCCAAAAGTGCGGACGGACATTTAATTGATCCACACCAAGGCCAAGCGGACATTCAACAAAAAATCATTCGTCATGTCGGTGATGCTTTTGTAGAAGATCCTGTCCGCATTTTAAGAGCGGCACGTTTTGCAGCACGCTTCGTTGATTTTACGATTGCGCCAGAAACCATGCGCTTAATGCAAGAGATGGTCGCAGCAGGCGAGGTTGATGCATTGGTTTCAGAGCGAGTATGGCAGGAGCTATCAAAGGGTTTAATGGAGCCGCAGCCCAGCCGCATGTTTGATGTATTACGCCAATGTGGCGCGCTAAAAAAAATATTACCAGAACTGGACTGTCTATGGGGCGTACCACAGCCAGAAAAACACCACCCAGAAGTCGATACTGGCGTCCATGTCATGATGTGTATCGATTATGCAGCGAAACAGCAATTTAACTTGCCCGTTCGTGTAGCCACTTTACTGCATGATTTAGGCAAAGGGACAACGCCTCAAGAAATGCTACCAAGGCATATTGGTCACGACGCTCGTGGTGCGAAACTGGTTAGAGAAGTGAGTAAGCGCTTACGAATCCCTAATGACTGTAAAGAATTGGCATATATTGTCGCGAAATTTCATATAAAAGAGCATCAAGTGATGCAGATGAAGCCAAGCACATTATTACAATTCTTGATGGAGTTGGATGCTATTCGACAACCAGAGCGGTTCGAACTGTTTTTACAAGCTTGTGAAGCTGATGTTCGGGGGCGCTTAGGGTTATCTGAGACGCCCATCCCACAAGCAGCCGTTATGCGCAAAGCGTTAGCAGCGGCAAATAGTATCAATGCAGGTGAAGTGGCGAAGCAGCAGCAAGAACCCGCGCAAATTAAACAGGCAATTTTTGAAGCTAGGTTAGTACAAGTAAAAGCAGTGCTGTAAGTTTTGGCAAGCTATCTGCTGCTGATTGCGGTTGTTTCGCGTAAAATGTCACCATGAATTTATATCCTATTGCCAAATCACTGTTGTTTCAGCTAGAGGCCGAACGTGCACACGACATCACACTTAAAGGCTTGAAAATTAGCGAGCAATTAGGCTTGCTTAGTTTTACATCGTCGCCCCAGTGTGAAGCACGTGAAGTCATGGGCTTAAGCTTTCCTAATCCCATTGGTTTGGCAGCTGGTCTTGATAAAAATGGTGCTGTAATTGATGGCATGGCGGCACTGGGCTTCGGCTTTATTGAGGTTGGTACCGTAACGCCAAGGCCGCAACCAGGTAACCCTAAACCGCGTTTATTTCGCTTGCCAGAAGCCAACGGTATTATTAACCGTTTTGGCTTTAATAATTTAGGTGTTGATCAGCTGGTAAAGAATGTCAAAGCTGCAAAATTCAGTGGCATTTTGGGCATCAACATTGGTAAAAACTTTGATACGCCTAATGCACAAGCTGTGAATGATTATCTGACTTGTATGGGTAAAGTCTATCCGCATGCGAGCTATATTACCGTGAATATTTCATCGCCCAACACAAAGAACTTACGCGACTTACAGGAAAAAGAAGCACTGTCAGCTTTGTTGGCTGCACTGAAACAATCACAACAGCAATTAGCGCAACAACATGGCCGTTATGTGCCTGTAGCACTAAAAATTGCACCAGATCTCACCAAGGCGCAAGTCGTTGAAATCGCAGAGCTATTAATGCATCATCAAATAGATGGAGTGATTGCTACCAATACGACTTTAGCAAGAGACTTGGTCAAAGGCTTGCCGAATGCAGATGAAAAAGGCGGGCTATCTGGTACGCCTGTTCGTGCGCAGTCGACACAAGTTATTCAACAACTCGCGACAGAGTTAAAAGGTGCATTGCCGATTATTGGTGTTGGTGGCATTAGCAGCGGACAGGACGCTATTGAGAAAGTTGCTGCTGGTGCGAGTTTAGTGCAGGTTTATAGTGGGCTAATTTATCAAGGGCCTAAGTTGGTACAAGATGTTTGTAAGGCGTTAGGCTAAGCGAATGTCAACAACACCTATTTTATATTCCTATCGACGTTGTCCTTATGCGATGCGTGCAAGAATGGCCTTAAAATATGCGGGTATCGAAGTCGAAATACGTGAGATTTCATTGCGAGATAAGCCCAAACATATGGTGGCTATCTCACCGAAAGCAACTGTCCCAGTGTTGGTTATAAATGATAGTCGTGTGATTGATGAGAGCCTCGATATTATATACTGGGCTTTAGAGCAGTCTGACCAAGCAGGATGGTTAGCTTCAAACATTGATACAGCGAAAGCACTCATTGCAGAAAATGACAGCGGCTTTAAAGCCGCGTTAGATGCGTATAAATATGCAGATCGATACCCAGAAAAAACACAAGAAGAACACCGTGCGGATGGTGAAGTATTTCTGCAAAAGCTGGAAGATTTATTAGCGCAGTATGATGGCTTAAATGGCGCACTGCCTACATTGGCGGATATTGCTATATTTCCATTTGTTCGCCAATTCCGTGGGGTAGATATCAAGTGGTTTGAAGCTTCTCAATACGTACGGCTAAATCAGTGGCTGCTTGGCTTAATCGAGTCTGATTTGTTTACGAGCATCATGCAAAAACACCCAACCTATATCGAATAGATTGGGTGCTGATAACCATAGTTGACTAAGGTTATTCTGTTTCTGCTGCTAAGTCTTTCTGTTTGCGAGGCTTGTTTGATGGGAATGTTAACGTGATTTTCTCATTATCATCAATATCCACATGGACAGCACCACCACTCACAAGACGACCAAAGAGCAACTCATCAGCTAATGCTTTGCGGATGGTATCTTGAATCAAACGTGCCATAGGGCGCGCACCCATCAATGGGTCAAAGCCTTTTTTACCCAAGTATTCTTTGAGATTATCGCTAAAGGTTGCCTCGACTTTTTTCTCATGTAACTGGTCTTCTAGCTGCATCAAGAACTTATCTACCACGCGGATAATAATATCTTGTGATAGTGGAGCAAAGGATACTGTCGCATCTAAGCGGTTGCGGAACTCAGGAGAGAATAAACGCTTAAGGTCTGCCTCTTCATCGCCCACTTGCTTGCTATTGGTAAAGCCAATACTAGATTTAGACAATGCTTCTGCTCCAGCATTGGTTGTCATGATGATCGTCACATTTCTAAAGTCAGCTTTGCGGCCATTGTTATCGGTCAGCGTGCCGTGATCCATTACTTGCAACAAGATGTTGAAGATATCTGGATGTGCTTTTTCAATCTCATCTAAAATTAATACACAATATGGCTGTTTGGTAATCGCTTCTGTGAGTAAGCCACCTTGTTCGTAGCCAACATAGCCAGGGGGCGCACCGATTAACCGTGAGACTGCATGGCGCTCCATATATTCACTCATATCAAAGCGCACTAAATCAATGCCCATGATGTAAGCGAGTTGCTTAGCGACCTCTGTTTTACCAACACCAGTCGGGCCACTGAATAAGAAGCTGCCAACCGGTTTGTCACCTTGACCAATACCACTACGTGCCATTTTTACTGCACTGCTAAGTGCTTCAATGGCTTTGTCTTGACCAAATACCACTGCTTTTAAGTCGCGCTCTAAGGTTTTCAGTGCACTGCGATCATCATTCGAAATATTTTTCGGCGGAATGCGTGCGACCTTGGCCACAATATCTTCAATTTCTTTATTGCCAATGGTTTTCTTGCGTTTTGGTTTTGGCAGAATGCGTTGTGCTGCACCTGCTTCATCAATCACATCAATCGCTTTATCTGGTAAGAAGCGATCGTTAATATATTTTGCGGATAACTCAACTGCGCTAATGAGTGCATTCGCACTGTATTTTACGCTGTGATGTTCTTCGAATTTTGATTTCAATCCTTTTAGAATTTCAATGGCTTCTGACACGCTTGGCTCAACCACATCCACTTTTTGGAAGCGGCGAGATAGGGCGTGATCTTTTTCGAAGATACCACGATATTCTTGGTAAGTCGTTGCACCGATACACTTCAATTTACCACTAGATAAAGCAGGTTTGAGTAAGTTGCTTGCATCCAATGTGCCGCCACTTGCAGCACCTGCGCCAATTAAGGTATGTATTTCATCAATAAACAAAACAGAATGTTCTTCTTGCTCAAGCTGTTTCATCACGGCTTTTAACCGTTGTTCAAAGTCACCACGATATTTGGTGCCAGCTAATAATGCACCCATATCTAGTGAGTAAACCGTCGCATTTTCAAGCACCTCAGGTACTTCCTTATCAACGATACGGCGCGCCAAGCCTTCAGCAATGGCTGTTTTACCTACGCCAGCTTCACCGACGAGTAGCGGGTTGTTTTTGCGGCGACGGCACAATGTTTGTACCACGCGCTCAATTTCTTTTTCTCGGCCAATAAGTGGGTCAATACTCCCTGCAGCCACTTCTTGGTTGAGGTTGACTGTGTATGTGTCTAAAGCACCAGCTGGTGTTGCTTCTGCTTCCGCGCTAGTTTCAGCACCTTCTGTGCTTGGGTTCTCATCTGGCATTTTCGCAACGCCATGTGAAATAAAGTTCACGACATCTAATCGTGTAACACCTTGCTGGTGTAGGAAGAACACAGCGTGAGAATCTTTCTCACCATAAATCGCAACCAGTACATTTGCGCCGGTCACTTCTTTTTTACCTGATGATTGCACGTGTAACATTGCGCGTTGAATAACGCGTTGGAAGCCAAGTGTAGGTTGGGTATCAACTTCGTCTTCACCCTCGACGATAGGCGTGTGTTCTGCAATGTGCTGATTTAATTCAGCACGCAAAACTTCAAACTTTGCGCCGCAAGCGCGTAACACATTGGCAGCCGTTGGGTTATCTATCATGGCTAACAATAGATGCTCTACGGTAATGAGCTCATGCCTATTCTGCCTGGCATCCATAAACGCCATGTGTAAGCTCACTTCTAATTCTTGTGCAATCATGTATATCCTCTTTTCTCTAGCGCTTACGCTGGTTCTATCACACACTGTAAGGGGTGATCAGACTCCTGCGCACTTTTTAGTACCTGATTCATCTTTGTTTCTGCAATATCTTTTGGATATACGCCGCAGACTCCTACGCCCTTTGTATGAACTTGGAGCATAATTTGCGTAGCTTGTTCCCGCGATTTGTTAAAAAAGCGTTGTATGGTCTCTACTACAAATTCCATAGGAGTGTAATCGTCATTTTTTAACAAAACTTTATACATGGCAGGCAGTTTTGGTTTGACTTTGCTGGTTTCAATCGCAATGTCGCCTGTCGGTTGTTGTGTAGCCATTCGTCTCTTTAGTAATACTCTACACTCTATTTTGGGCTAAAAACCAGAAATTTCAAGGCCTAAGTGGGTAGCGATTACAAAAGATTGGCTTTATGGAAATATTTTGACAATTTTGACGACTCTATCCTGCGTTTGTACGATTTCGAGGACATGTGTGCCAATTTTGAAGCAGGTGTTTGCTTCTGGAATATCTTGGAAATACTCTAGCACTAAACCATTTAAAGTTCTTGGGCCATCGGCGGGTAAGGTTAATTTAAGCTTCTTGTTGAGGTCACGTAGTGAGCTACTACCGTCAACCAACCAGCCACCATCGTCTTCTTGGTGAAAGCTACCAATGCGGCTAGGCGATTGGGTGGTGAAGTCACCAATGACTTCTTCAAGAATATCTTCTAAAGTCACGAGACCTTTCAGGTCGCCATACTCATTCACCACTAGCGCCATGCGCCTTTTGTTTTTTTGAAACTCCTGCATTTGTACAGTCAGCGGCGTACCTGATGGCACAAAATAGGGATCAGCGATAATCTCTCGGAGGTCGTCTTTGGTTAAGTCGTCTTTCTGGTGATGAAAACGGATTAGGTTCATCGCTTTTCGGATGTGTAATATGCCAAATATTTCCTCGCGGTCACCTTGACGCACAGGGATTCGCGTGTGGTGGCTATTAGCAATATGGTCAAGGATTTGCTCAAGTGGCACATCAAAGTTAATTACTTCTACTTGTGGATGCGCAATCATCACATCATCTACTTCAATTTTTTCCAGTTCAAATAAATTAAGTAAAATCGACCTGTGTTTGCTGGGAATGAATTTTCCCGAATCAGTCACGATGCTGCGCAATTCATCCATGTTGAGCGAGTTTACGCCATCGCCAAAACTGACCTTAATGCCTAATATTTTTAGCCATGCTTTGACAAATAAATTAATAAACCAAACGATAGGATATAGCACTTGCAATAGAGGGTAGAGAATGTAACTGACAAAAATACCAACTTTTTCAGCATATGCAGCGGCAATAATTTTTGGTGAAATTTCACTGAAAATCAGAATGGCAAATGTCACAGCCAAGGTGCTAAACATGAGTATGAGTTCACCTTCACCGAATAAGTGCACAGTCATGACGGTGACTAAGGTTGCTAATGCGGTATTAACAAAGTTGTTGCATAGCAAAATCACGCCGAGCAACTTATCGGTTTGTAGCAGTAGATTGTTAGTGATTTTTGCGCCGCGATGGCCTTCATTAACCAAATGGCGTAAGCGATAGCGGTTGATAGACATCAACGCGGTTTCCGACATAGAGAAGAAAGCCGACAATAGCAGTAATACGATGAGCGCACCGTACTGCCAAGAAAAAGGAATGTTGTCCAAGCGTGTGTTAAGCCATTAAATAGATAGACTTAGTTTAAACTGAAATGCGTGAGTATTAAAGCCCTCAATCGTTCTCTATTTAGAGAACGATTTCTTCAGTACCTTCACCTTCTTTTGGTTTCTTCTCCATGCTGCCAATCAGGTTCTCACGACTAACGCCAAGGCGTAGTGCAAGCGGACATGCCACCAGTACTGAAGAGTAAATGCCGAATAAAATACCGACTGTCAGCGCAAGTGAGAAGTAGTGTAATGCTTCACCACCAAATAACAGCATTGAACCGACCATGATAAGTGTCAATGTATGCGTGATGACGGTACGCGATAAGGTTCTGGTAATTGCATTATCAATCACCTGAACGGTGTCGGCTTTACGCATCTTGCGGAAGTTTTCACGAACACGGTCAAACACGACAACCGATTCATTCACGGAATAACCTAACACGGCTAGAATCGCAGCGAGCACTGTTAAGCTAAAGTCCCATTGGAAAAAGGCAAAAAAGCCTAAAATGATAATGACATCATGCATGTTCGCGACAATGGCAGCGACGGCAAAACGCCACTCAAAACGCATGGCAAGGTAAGCGACGATGCCGAATAAAACAATTAAAAGGGCTAAAGCGCCACTTTCGAATAGCTCGTCACCCACTTGGCCGCCCACAGATTCTACGCGACGAATTTCAACACTGCTGTCAGCACTTCTTAAGGCTTCTCCAACTTTTTCTGATAATTGCGCAATCGATAACTCTTCCAGAATAGGCAGGCGAATCAATACATCTTTACTCGTGCCAAAGTTTTGCACAGTTGCATCATCGATTTCGATATCATTAATGGTTTTTCGAATCCCTTCGAGGTCAGCGGCTTGTGGGTATGCGACTTCCATCACCGTGCCGCCTGTGAAGTCTACGCCAAAATTAAGGCCTCGCGTCGCCAAAAAGAATACGGCAAGAATAAAGGTAACGAGTGAGATGGTCGTGGTTAAACGGCCATAACTCATAAACGGGATGTCTTTTTTAATTCTAAAAAATTCCATAATCTAGCTCTTAGTAATCAATTAATTTGGCTGGTAAATTTGACCAACAGACAGTTTGTCAATCTTGCGGCGATAACCGTAGATTAAGTTCACAATGCCACGAGAAATCATGACAGCACTAAACATCGATGTCATGATGCCTAGTACGTGAACGACGGCAAAGCCTTTAATTGGCCCTGTACCAAACATAAACAATGCAGCACCAGCAATCAGTGTCGTAATGTTGGAGTCAAGAATGGTGCCGAATGCTTTTTCGTAACCAATTCGAATGCTGGATTGTGGCGTATTGCCATCTCTAATTTCTTCACGAATCCGTTCATTAATTAGTACGTTAGCATCAATCGCCATACCCAACGTAAGCGCAATCGCCGCTAAACCTGGTAGCGTTAGCGTGGCTTGTAACATAGAGAGTAATGCCACCAATAATAATAGGTTAATGGCTAAGGCGGTTACTGATACCATGCCAAACAACATGTAGTACATAATCATAAAGACAGCGATTGCGGCAAAGCCCCATAAGGTTGAATTGATGCCGCTGTCGATGTTTTCTTTACCCATGCTTGGGCCAACAGTCCGCTCTTCGACAATTTCCATTGGCGCGGCTAAAGCACCTGCACGCATCAATAAGGAAAGGTCATTCGCTTCTTGTAGATTTTCCATTCCAGTGATCACGAATTTAGAAGAGAGCTCTGCTTGAATAGTTGGGGCAGTTAGTACTTCTTTCTTGCCTTTTTCAACCAAGATAACAGCCATTCTTCTATTCACACCTTCTCGTGTGGTGAGCTTCATTGAGCCTGCACCTTTCGAGTCTAACGTGACTGAGATTTCAGAGCCAGGGCCTTGCTGGCTTGGTTGTGGGCTGGCATTTACTAAGTTTTCACCTGAGAACACAACGCGCTTTGATACCAATAAAGGCTCATCAATTCTGGAATAAAGTAGCTCACTCCCTGCGGGAATAATGCCTTTTAATGCATCTTCAATTTTACTTGGATCGTAGTCCCTCGCATCGCTACGGGTACCATGTGCCGTCACCATGCGGACTTCTAATGCAGCGGTTCTGCCCAGAATCTCTTTGGCTTTTGCTGTGTCCTGTACGCCGGGTAATTGCACCACAATACGGTCTAAACCTTGTTGTTGCACAATTGGTTCAGCCACACCTAATTCGTTAATCCGGTTATGTAGTGTTAGCAAGTTTTGTTTGAGTGCAAACTCTTGAATCTGTTTTTGCGCTTGTGGGCTAGGGACAGCAATGAGCTTGAGTTCAGTGCCGCTACCTGATTTGGTATAGGTTAAATCAGGGTAACTATTACTTAAAAAACGACGTGCTTTTTCACGTTGTGCATCATCCTCGAAATTGACTTCTACTTTCAAGCCATCACGTGACACGCCGGTGTAGTTGATTTTTTCACCACGCATAGCAGAGCGGAAATCACCCACTGTACTTTCAACAGATTTAGTGAGCGCTGTGTTCATATCCACTTGGAGTAAGAAGTGGACGCCGCCACGTAAGTCCAAACCAAGGTACATGGGTCTTGCACCGATAGCGAGTAACCAGTCTGGTGTATCTGATAATAAGTTCAGTGCAACCGTGTAATCCTCACCAAGGTTGCTAATTAAGTTATCTTTCGCCTTTAACTGATCGTCTGGTGTGTCAAAGCGCACTTTAACGCCTGAAGCGTCTAAATAAATACCATTAAATTGAATGTCTGCTAGCTTTAGCGCGGCTTCTACTTTAGACAGTAATGCTGTGTCTGCTTTCAGTGAAGCTTTTGCTGGACTAACTTGTACAGCAGGTGACTCACCATACAAATTCGGCACGGTGTATAACAAGCCGATAATGACAGAGGCTGCAATTAAAAGGTATTTCCACATTGGGTAGCGGTTCATGTTTGGACTCGTAAAGTACTATTAATAGTTAAATGTAAAAGGGTTGATGCTTATTAGCATGGAGGCTGATTAAACAGATTTCAATGTACCTGGTGGCAATAATGTTTGCACTGCATGTTTTTGCACGTTGATTTCTGTATTTGCTGCGATTTCGATTGTAATAAAGTTGTCAGTCACTTTGGTGACTTTGCCAATAACGCCTCCAGTTGTTGCAACCTCATCTCCAGCTTTTAATGCTGTAATCATCGCTTTTGTTTCTTTAGCTTGTTTCATCTGTGGACGAATCAGCATAAAGTAGAACAAAACAAAAATGACAATCATTGGTAAAAAGCTAAACAAATCACCACCTGGTGCCGCAGGTGCAGCCGCATATGCGTTAGAAATAAACATGTTGGTTTCCTATGGTTTACGTAACAACTAAAATTAAGGCAGAGATTCTAACACAGACTTAGCTGTCATAGCATCTGGAACAAACTGTTGAGGGTGGGATTGCTACCGCTGTATTTTGCTATTGGAGAGGTGGTTACAATTGGCTTGCGGCTTAAGCAGCATCTTGATCACTAATTGGGAAAACATTAGCGGGGTATTTTGCGTTCTTTTGTTGCGTTTTTTGTATGCATTCCTTTGCACAGCCGACACAAGCGCCACATTGTGAGCCAACACCTAATTGGCGGCTCAATGCTTTGACTGTGGTCGCGCCTTGATCAATGGCTTCATTGACTTGACGCTCTGTAACGGCCTTGCAAACACAAACGTACATGAATTATTGCATCCTCAAAAAGAAACGTTAATGAGAATTATTATTGTTAACAGCTGTTTTGTCAAGTGGAACGTAGTTGGCGGATATTAAAAAAGCCGCAAATGCGGCTTTTTTAATATCTTAAGCAATACTAATCAGATTCAATTTGTGATTGTAGGTAATTGGGTAATGACACATCATCAATCAGTGATTGCTGTGTTTCTAGCCAATCAATGGCTTCTTCGCAGGCTTCTAGCAGTTCTTCAAATAGCTCACGAGAGACAAAGTCTTGCATGTTTTCACATAGCGTAATGGCTTCTACTAAGGCTGGGCGGTGCACTTCTTGCTCTAGTTTTAAATCGCTAGCCAGGCATTCAGCAACATCTTCGCCGATCATTAAGCGACCTAAGTCTTGTAAATTTGGTAGGCCTTCTAAAAATAATACCCGTTCAATCACCTTGTCGGCTTCTTTCATGGTGCGGATAGACTGTTTGTACTGGTAGTCGTTTAACCTTTCTAAGCCCCAATTCTTAAACATGCGCGCATGCAAAAAGTATTGGTTAATCGCGGTTAATTCATTTTTTAAGACTTTGTTTAGTGCAGCAAGGATTTTTTTATCGGTTTTCATTTATGCTCCTTGTGCTGGTGCTTCTTGCATTTGGCTTTGCAAGTAGTTTTCTAAACCAGTTAGTTTGATGAGTTTGAGTTGTTTCTCAATCCAGTAAGCATGATCCATTTCTGTATCATCTAGCTGTGTCACAAGCATGTCTCTCGTCACGAAGTCTTTCGCTTTTTCACAGGCTTCAATGGCTTTTTTCAAGTGTTTTACCACGCTATATTCCAAGTCCAAATCGTTTTCAAGCATTTGTTTAACGTTTTTGCCGATGTTGAGCGCGTCACGTTCTGCAACATTAGGCGTGCCTTCCAGAAAGAGAATGCGCTGAATTAACAATTTTGCATGTAGATGCTCGTGCTCAGATTCGTGCAACATATGCGCTGCGAGTTGGCCAAGACCAAGATCAGAAACCATTTCACCATGAATTAAATACTGGTCGCTAGCTGTGAGTTCACCAGTCAGTAAATCATTCAAAATATCAATTATTTTTTTATCACCCTTCATCGCGGATCCCCTTTTAATGATTAAGCGAATGCTACTCTTAAAAGCAAGGCTAGGCAAGCATTATTTTTTAACTTAGTTGTTGATTTTAAAGGATATTTTTAATGATAACACCAATAATAATCATTCTTGATTGGTGCTGTCGCTTAAGCGCTTAACTGCTGTCTTTTGTTGTAGAAGTTCGTTTTAAATGCTTCGAAGCGATCATCCTCAATCGCGTCACGCATGCCTTGCATGAGTACTTGGTAATAATGCAAATTATGAATGGTGTTGAGGCGTGCACCTAAGATTTCGCCGACTTTATGCAGGTGGTGTAGGTAAGCGCGCGTGAAGTGTTGGCAGGTGTAGCATTCGCAGTCTGCATCTAAAGGCGCTAGGTCTGATTTGTAAGTCGCATTCTTGATTTTGACGTCGCCATACTGTGTAAACAGCCAACCATTACGCGCATTACGTGTTGGCATGACGCAGTCAAACATATCGACACCTTGGTCAACGGCATTAACAAGGTCTTCTGGCGTGCCAACGCCCATTAAGTAGCG
>SPJO01000005.1 GCA_006844635.1 Methylophilaceae bacterium
TGCTTAATCACAATACCAGAAGATGATGACTATAAATATGTTGTCATGCCGATGCGCATTTAAATACAATAAATTTAAAAAAGAGTTAACAGAAACGAAAGATTATGGCGAATAACCCGCAAGAAGAAGATTACGATTCATCCAGTATTAAAATTTTAGAAGGTCTTGATGCTGTCCGAAAAAGACCTGGTATGTATATCGGTGATACGTCCGATGGCTCAGGTTTACACCATATGGTGTTTGAGGTGCTGGATAATGCAATTGATGAAGCTTTAGCAGGTCATTGTGATGACATTAAAGTCATCATTCACCCAGATAACTCTGTCAGCATTTCGGATAACGGCCGTGGCATACCAACAGCTGTTAAAGATGATGATAAAAATGATCCTAAACGATCCGCAGCAGAAATTGTCATGACAGAACTACATGCTGGCGGTAAATTTGACCAAAACTCCTATAAAGTTTCCGGTGGATTGCATGGTGTTGGTGTATCAGTCGTGAATGCACTTTCAGATTGGTTACATTTAAAAGTTTACCGAGAAGGTGAACTACACCAAATGGAATTTAATCGTGGTGTGCCAAAAGCGCCATTAAAAGTCACCGGAAAAACTGAGAAATCAGGTACTGAAGTGCACTTCCTTGCTTCAGAAGAAACGTTTGGAAAGGTGGAATTTCACTTTGATATTCTTGCTAAACGGATTCGTGAACTATCCTTCTTAAATAATGGCGTAAAAATTGAATTAATCGATCAACGCCCAAATGGAAAAACCGAAGATTTTGCACATTCTGGCGGTATTCAAGGCTTTGTTGAGTATATGAATCGCTCAAAGTCAGTACTGCATCCAAAAATATTTTATGCTTCTGGTGAAAAAGAGGGCATGACAGTCGAAGTGTCGATTCAATGGAACGACTCTTATTCGGAATCGGTACAATGTTTTACCAATAACATCCCGCAACGAGATGGCGGTACCCATTTAACTGGTTTACGGACAGCAATGACGAGAACCATAAACCAATACATTGAACAAACAGAAGTGGCAAAAAAAGCAAAAGTGGCCACATCGGGTGATGATATGCGAGAAGGAATTACTTGCGTATTGTCAGTGAAAGTACCAGATCCAAAATTCTCATCACAAACAAAAGATAAGTTAGTCTCAAGTGAAGTACAACCAGTTGTTTCGGAAGTGGTTGGCGAAAAGCTAAATGAATTTCTACAAGAAAACCCAGCAGATGCAAAAATAATTTGCGGCAAGATAGTCGATGCCGCGCGTGCACGAGAAGCCGCTAGAAAAGCACGAGAAATTACCCGCCGAAAAGGCGCCATGGACAGCATGGGTTTGCCTGGTAAGTTAGCGGACTGCCAAGAAAAAGATCCAGAACTGAGCGAACTTTACTTAGTGGAGGGTGATTCTGCAGGTGGATCAGCGAAACAAGGCCGTGATCGTAAGTTCCAAGCGATTTTACCGCTGAAAGGTAAAATCCTGAATGTAGAAAAAGCGCGTTTCGATAAACTGCTAAGCTCACAAGAAATTGCCACATTGATTACCGCCTTAGGTACCAATATTGGTAAAGCAGATTTCGATGTTGAAAAATTACGCTATCACCGCATTATTATCATGACCGATGCTGACGTGGATGGTGCGCATATCCGAACATTACTACTAACATTCTTCTATCGCCAAATGACAGAGTTAGTGGAACGTGGCCATGTGTATATTGCGCAACCACCATTGTATAAAGTGAAACAGGGTAGAGATGAACGCTATCTGAAAGATGAGCAAGAGCTAGAAATTTACTTACTAGAGTCAGCATTGAAAAATGCAGAACTGCTTACGAAAACAGGTGGTGAAACGATAAAAGAAGAAGCGTTAGCTGACTTGGCTAAACAAATGGTTTTAACAGAAGCGGTGATTCGTCGGATTTCAATGCTCTACGATGAAAGCGTGTTACGTGCTATTCAAGATACAGGTGATATCGATTTAAGTACAGAAGCAGCAGCTAATGCCGTTGCTGAAAAGCTGCGCCCAATCTTAGGCGCAGAAGGTTCAGAAGTGAACGTTGCTTATGATGAAGAAGAAAGTGCTTATCGCCTAGAGGTAAACAAAACCGTACACGGCAATGTACAAAGCTGTGTTGTTGATGCAGAGTTTTTGGCGAGTGGCGATTACAAACAAATCAATACCATGTCAAAAATGTTGCATGGTCTGATTGGTCAAGGGGCTATCATCAAACGCGGCGAAAAAGAGCATAATGTTGGCGATTTTAAACAAGCACTTGACTGGTTACTTGGTGAAGCAAAACATAACCTGAATGTACAACGCTACAAAGGTCTCGGGGAAATGAACCCAGAGCAACTTTGGGAAACCACCATGGATCCAAACGTCCGTCGTTTACTCAAAGTACAAATTGATGATGCTATCGCAGCGGATGAAATATTTAGTACTTTAATGGGCGACAATGTTGAGCCACGCAGAGCGTTTATTGAAAGTAATGCTTTGAGTGTTGGCTCATTAGATGTTTAGTTTTTTCGAATGCCAAAATAAGTGAAATTTAGGATAAATTGATGACAGTTACACAGCCATAATAAATACAAAAACTCGTGTCACATGAAGTAACTCAAAAAAGCAGGTTATAAAACCTGCTTTTTTTATATGTGTAAGATTATCTAAAGAAATGAAACGTGATCTTAATATTCTGGCATTTAATATATGCTAAGTTGTTGATTTCGGTTTATTGTGCAGAAAATCAACAAACATAATTGTTATATTTGGCTTCCAGTTCTAGCGCTTGTTAGCCTCCCAGTTGGACGATTGGTTGAGCTATTCGTTGCCATAATGGTGGTCATTGGCACGTATGACTTAATTAAAAACCATCATGGTGTCCGTCAGAATTTAGCTATCCGGTATTTCTCAGTATTATTTTTACTATTATGGCTACCGTCAGTCGTTTCGGCGATTGATGCTGTTAATGTTGACCGGACATTAAAAACATCGCTCGGAATGACTCGGTTTTATTTGGCCGGCATATTCATTATTAATCGAATAAGGCTAACAGAACATCACGTTAAAATTGCATTAGGCGTTGCTACCGTTGTCAGCTTTTGGGCGTTAGATGGTTGGTTACAAGCGGTAACGGGTAGTGATTTATTCGGTATTCCAACCCACCCAGGAGCAGGGCGGATTAGTGGTGTTTTCGGTGAAAACGCTCGATTAGGGCTGACCATGGTCCCTTTTTTCGCTATTTCGGTACTAGCACTCAAACAGCGCCGTGGGGTAATCGCTGCTATCGCGATTGGCTTATTACTTTCAGCAACCATTCTGTTGAGTGGCGATCGAGCAGCCTGGGTCTCATTGTTTGTTGCGTTGATGCTACTTGTCATCGTTTACCATAAAGAAATACTTCTGCTAAAAGCGAAGCACTATGTCATAGGGAGTGTTATTGTTGGGATCTTGATGACGTCATTAATGAGTCTACCTAGCTTTCAAAAGCGTATTAGCTCTGTCGAAGTCGGGTTAGATAGTGGTTATGATGCGATTAACAAAATATCTTCTTCGAGGTTACCGCTTTGGGGTACCGCTTATAAAATGTTTGAAGCGAACCCACTAAATGGAGTGGGGGTAAGAAGCTTTCGATATGCCTATCCAGACTATGCTGCAAAGTCAGATCCTTTTGTTGATTTTTCATTACCGCGAGAAAAACAAAAAGGACAAACACACGCCCACCAGGTGATGCTAGAGTTTGCTTCAGAGACAGGTGCAATTGGCCTTATCGGTTACTTTATAGCTTTGCTTCTGATTTATTTTAAATTATGGCCATTAGCCTATCGTGCAAATGCAACGCTTTCGACAGGCTATTTAGTGGCAGTATCCGTTGCTTTGTTTCCTATTAACACCCATCAGGCTTTTTTTTCCTCCCATTGGGGACAAATTGTTTGGATGCTCATCGCACTGAGTTTATCTGCACTAGCTACAGAGGTGGGGCAGCATAAACTAGTTTTATTTAATAAAGAGCCATCAGTAGGGCCGAGACAATAATGACTAAACAAGATAAAACCATTAAGGTTGCACAAGTATTAGCAGGCGCGCCTAAAGGCGGCGCAGAAAACTTCTATACGCGGATTGTTTCTGAGCTGGCGAAAGAGCAAGGCTTATCTCAGCAGGCATTTACACGGCCACATGCTTTACGTGAGGCAGCCTTCTCTAAGGCTAATGTACCCGTCGAGACGTTTAGGTTTGGTGGTGCTTTACATTGGTATGACCGTCTTCAATATCGAAAATCTCTCATACAATTTAAGCCTGATATTGTGCTGACCTATATGAATAGGGCGACTTCAGTTACCCCACAAGGCGATTATCAACTGGTGGCCAGATTAGGCCATTATTATGATATTAAATATTATTCACACTGTGACTACTGGATTGGCATCACGCAAGGGATCTGCAATTATTTAATCAATGCGGGGCTGCCTGCAGAACGGGTGGTCCATATTCCAAATTTTGTGGATGAAACAGAATCAAAGGCAATAGACCGGACAAGTTTTGATACCCCTGATGGTGTGCCTATCTTGTTTGCACTCGGGCGGCTGCATACGAATAAAGGTTTCGACATTTTATTAAAGGCCTTGGCAACAGTCGAAACCAATGCTGTTTTATGGTTGGCTGGTGATGGACCACAAAAAGAGAATCTACAAAACTTAGTCAAAACGCTAAAACTCGAAGACAGAGTCAAATTTTTAGGTTGGCAGACAGATGTGAATGCATTAATGAAAACGGCCGACTTATTTATTTGCCCTTCAAGACATGAAGGCTTAGGGAGCATTATTATTGAAGCTTGGTTTAATCAGTGCCCCATGATTGCTACTGACTCTCAGGGCCCGAAAGAACTTATTTCAGATCAGGAAAATGCTTTACTAACACCTATTGACGACATTGACCGTTTAGCGGAAGCAATCGCGGACTTATTGGCTAACCCAGACAAGGCACAAAGATTAGCCAAGCAAGGTTTTGTTGAATATCAACAGAAATATAATCGTGACCGAATTATTAAGCAGTACACGGATTTCTTTAGAAAAATAAGCGCAGAATAAAAGTATTCATTCATACATGACCACCTTATTTGGGCACTTTTACTATAATAAAAGTGTCATAACAGTGAGGTGGTAAGCGTCATGTGGAAAAAACTCATCATAGGCAATTGGAAGTTAAACGGTAGCTTGGCTGCAAATAAGCAACGTTTTAATGCCGTTGCTTCCACCGCCGGTGCATTGACAGATATTGATATTGGCATTTGTGTGCCTTATCCATATTTATTTCAAGCGCAGCAATGTTTATCATGTACACCAATTAAATGGGGTGCGCAAAACGTTAGTCAGTTTGCCCAAGGTGCGTATACGTCTTGTGTTTCTGCTGAAATGGTTGCTGAGTTTGGGACGACTTATGCTTTGCTAGGGCACTCAGAA
>SPJO01000004.1 GCA_006844635.1 Methylophilaceae bacterium
TAACACCAGAATGGAAATGTGGCGATTGATGTCTTGGCCTATTGCAGTGTCATTACTGCTGATGGGCTGTGACGGGCCGTAACCCAGTGCGCTTAGGCGTGTTTTTTTCAAGCCATTGTCATTCAATGCGCCAGTAATACTGCTAGCGCGGACCGCAGATAACTCCCAGTTGGAAAAGAAAGCTGCATTTTTAAGATGAATCGGTGTGTTGTCTGTGTGACCTTCGACCACAATCGCATGCTGGGCATTTAGTAGGGGTGTACTGATGGCGCGCATGATTGCGTTACCTTCTTCCGTTAAGTCGGCTGAGCCATCAGCAAATAATGCTTGATCTAATATAACGAGATGCAAACCGCTGCTATTTTGCATCACTTTTGCTTGTTGTTGATGAATCAGTGGCGCGAGTGTTTGTGCGAGTGTTTGACCTAAAGCAGACATGTCGGTGCGCTCAGCTGTTAGCACTCGTGCTTTGATATCTGTTGGGAGCGCTGGCTGTGCTTGTGTGTGTTGAGGCGCATTAGCTTGGCTGGCATCGCCATCCGTTTTATTGCTGAAGGCTTTGTTGATCGCTTGCGTCAGTTCTTCATGCTGCACTTTTTTAAACGTTGAGACTGAATACATCACGACAAAAAAAGCAAATAGCAAGGTGATGAAGTCAGCATATGAGACTAGCCAGCGTTCTGGATTGTCATCTTCTATTTCTTCGCGCCTTCTAATCATGGTCTTACCTTAGATACGCGTCTAAACGCTCTTCGACAAGTTTGGTATTGTCGCCTTTAACAATAGAAACCCAAGCATTCAATAGCATTTCTCGACGCATGAGCTCATGTTGAATATGTGCTTTTAATTTATTGGCGATTGGTAAAAACACCAGATTAGCCAAAGCGACACCATAAATGGTTGCAACAAATGCGATGGCAATACCACTGCCGAGTAAGTTCGGGTCTGATAGATTCTCCATGACATGAATCAAGCCAATCACAGCGCCTAGAATGCCGATGGTCGGTGCATAACCGCCAGCAGCGCTCCATATCTTTGCTGCACTGTTTTGTTGTACTTCATAGAAGTGCATATCAATTGCACAGACTTCTCGAATTTTTTCTGCGTCTGTGCCATCCAGAATCATTTGCAAGCCTTTGCGGATAAAAGGGTCCGACTCTAGTTTTAAGAAGGTGTCAGCGGCAAATACACCTTTTTTTCGCACTGCCATACTCCAACCAATGGCTCGCTTTGCTAACGATTTTCTATCATCAACAGGAGGGCGCAATACAAGCTTGACCATAACTAAGCCACGTATAAATGTGCTGGGTTTGGTTTGCACAAGCACGGCGCCAACCGTGCCAGACAAGACAATCATTAATGCAGCGGGCTGCATTAATGAGGCAACAGTGCCGCCTTCAATCGCTTGCCCATATAAAATACCAATGAGGGCAAGTGCAATGCCGGTTAAGCTACCCCAGTCCACGCTTGCTCCTTAAGGGTTGCACGTAGTCGGCTTGTCGCTTGGCTGTGTAGCTGGCATACCCGCGATTCGGAAACGCCCATGATGGCACCAATTTCTTTTAAGTTAAGTTCTTGTTCGTAATACAGCCCCATCAACATTTTTTCACGTTCAGGCAACTCTTCAATGGCAACAATGAGTGCTTCTTTAAAATCACTTTCGAGTAAGGCGTCTAAAGGGTTGCCATTTTCATCTTTAACGAAGCGATCTAGGAAGTGTTCGCCATTGCCATCGGGGTCATGGAAGTCTTCAAAATACACGAGTTGATGACCACCACAATGGCTGAGTTTTTCGTAATACTTTTCTAATGGTAAAGACATGCCATTAGCAACCTCTGTTTCGCTGGGTGCACGTCCCAGTTGTTGCTCTAATTGTGTGATGGTTTTTTCCACATCACGCATGCTTTTACGGATGCTGCGTGGCAGCCAGTCTGCATTTCTGAGCTCATCTAACATAGATCCACGAATACGTTGTGCAGCGTAAGTCTCGAATTGTGCACCATGGCTGTCTTCATATTTGTTGACAGCATCCAGCAAGCCCATCATGCCAGCTTGAATCAAATCATCCAATTCAACGCTAGGCGGTAACTTTGCTTTCATCTGGTAAGCGAGCTTTTTAACCAGCGATGCGTGCTGGTCTAAAAGTGCATCTTTATTATCTGTTTTTCCAGTCATGGTATACATATCAAATTCCTATACGAAAGAGGCCAATTCAGCTTCTACAGCTTGTGGATATTTATAATTCAAACGTTGCGCTAAAGCCTTAAATGCTTTAGCTGCATGGGTGAGTGGGAATGCATCAACAACGGCTCGGCCTAGTTTTCCTGCACGGTTTAGGTGTTGGTCACTAGGTATCGCGCCCATAAATTCCAATTCAACTTGCAAGTAGTTTCTTGCCACATAGGCAATATTTTTGAATGTTGCTGCTGCTTCTTCATCGCTAGCACTGCTAGCAATAATGCCGAATGAGCGTCGGCCCACTTGGCTATATACTTTTTTAATCAGTGTGTAGGCTTCTTTAATGGATTCTGGCTCGCAGGTGAGCTGAATCATGATGTCATGTTCGTTGAGTAGCGCTAGCGGTAGTTGATGCTGTTTATTTAAATCCGTATCGACGAGCACAACTTCAAATAAGCTAGATAGCTGCTCGAATACTTGGCCGAGGGCATGTTTCTCAGCATCGGATGTTGCGAGCTGATGCATTTTTTGTGCATGTAGCTTGGTCGCAAGAAAGCCAAACTTAGAACTTTTTACCGATTGGTTGATGCTCAACCGTTGGCTGGCAACATCACTGAGTGCGGGTAATCCGCTGACACCATATTGCCTGCTATCTACACCAGCTTGCACAACCAATACATCACTATCTTGTAGGCTGAGCGATGCTGCCAAATTAGGGATGAAACGTTGCTTGTGCTGTTCTGGGATAGCAGAAAGCACGCTCACAATCTTAGGCTGATGGCCTGTCATGATTTGTCTTAATCCTGCAGCCTGATCATGTTGCATGCTATGCATGGTCTAACTCTAGCTTTCTCGTATTGCTGGCGGTGCGGACGGTGTTGCCCATGACTAATGCTTGATCTTCTTTTGCAAGCTGGAATGGGCTGTCTTTTGCTATGCCGCGACTAAACGTGCGATGTACCAACTGCCCTTTGTGTGGCAAGTGTAAATCTTCCGGTACGCGCTGACCATTGGTGACGTAATGCAGTTTTAGTTTCTCGCGAATCATCACATCCAAAACATTGCCAAGCGTGATGGCTTCATCAATCTTAGTCATCACACAACCACTTAGGCCTTGGCCTTTGTATGCGTTAATGACGTCAATTAATGTGTCGCCAGTGTTGGTTGCATTGAGACACAATAGTTTTTTGATGTTGTGTTTCTTGTTTGACAACATCGCGATTTGCTCAGACACCATTTTGTCGCGCTGGCTGACGCCCACAGTATCAATCAAAATTGTGTGTTTGTTTTTCAGTTCATGAAGCGCAATTTTTAGATCGGCTTCATCTTTGACCGTGTGTACCATCACGCCAAGGATTTTTCCGTAAATGCGCAGTTGTTCATGACCGCCAATACGATAGGAATCCGTAGTAATTAAACCAATCTTATCTGCGCCATGTTTCATTACATGACGGGCTGCCAATTTTGCAGTTGTGGTTGTTTTGCCGACACCGGTTGGGCCAATGATGGCAAAGACACCGCCTTCATCTAGCAACTCATCATCTTTTGTCATGACGTCAAGGTTTTTCAGTAATACAGATTGCACCCATTTCTTCGCTTCCGCCTCTGTTTGTTTTTCAGGCAGATTTTCAGCAAGTTGTTTTGATAAGCCTGGGCTAAAGCCTGCGTTTAACATCGCGCTGAGAATCTTAGCTTTTACTGGCTCGCGTTGTTGTGTCGCACCCCATGAAATCTCAGTGAGTTGTGACTCGATGATGTTACGCATATTACGAATCTCAGCCATCATGCCAGCCATTTGTGCGTTGACTTCTTTGGCTTGCGCTTTTGTTTGCGCCAACGTTGCCTCAACCATGTCGTTTTTAGATTCGTTAATGACATCCTCATTAAAGCTAGACTTAGCTGGGCTAGCACTTTCTGTTTGCATGCGTTTCTTGAATAGCTCTTCCAGCGTAGAAGTGCGGCTATCTTCAACAACATCAGGGCTCAATGTGACTTCTGTATCTTGGGCCTCATTATCTGTTGCCATTGCCTCCATGTCTGCTTCACTAAAGGCCATGATTTCATTACCGCCTTTGACTGAACGGTTGGACAGAATCACGGCATCATCGCCGAGAGCCTCGCGTACTTTTGCGAGTGCTAGTTTTGAATTTTTACCGAAAAAGCGTTTTATATTCATGCTTGACCTCCAATAAGGTTGGTAACTCTAATCGTTTTGGTATCAGGTAATTCTTCGTGTGAAAGCACGCGAAGGCGCGGGATTGCGCGACGTAAAAATTTAGATAATGCTTCTCTTAATTGGGCTGGCACCAACAAGACTGGTGAGACGCCCATTTGTTCTTGCTGTAAAGCAGCAGCTTCTGCTTGGCTAGATAAGCTTTCTGCTAAGCTTGGCTCAATAGCCGCGCCGCCATTGGCGTTGTTTTGTGTGGCTTGTAACAATAACTGTTCAAGGCTGTTGTCCAAGGCAACAACAGAGATTTCATTGCCAGTAGGAAATAGTTGCTGAACGATGGCTCGGCCTAGTTTGACGCGAACCAATGCAGTCAGCTCTGTCGTATCTTGGACCTGCGCAGCATGCTCTGATAATGTTTCTACAATTGAGCGCATATCACGGATATGCACACCTTCAGACAATAGGTTTTGCAACACTTTTTGTACTGCAGATAACGGCAATAGTTTTGGTGTTAAATCTTCTACCATTTTTGGTGAATCTTTACTGATATGGTCTAGTAATAGTTGGACTTCCTCACGACCCAACAGCTCAGCAGCATGCATCGAAATAATATGGTTTAAGTGCGTGGCGATGACGGTGCCAGCATCAACAACGGTATAACCCATGGTTTGTGCTTGATCACGCGTGTCTTCATCAATCCACACAGCAGGTAAACCAAACGCTGGGTCTGTCGTCGTAGGACCCGGTAGTGTTTGCGTTACGCCGCCTGGATTAATGGCAAGGAATTGACCAAAGTTTGATTCGCCTTCAGCGACTTCTACGCCTTTCAGTGTCACGCGATAGGCACTTGGTTTTAGCTCTAAATTGTCACGGATATGCACGGTTGGTGCTAAGAACCCAATCTCTTGCGCGAACTTCTTGCGTAAGCCTTTAATGCGTTTGAGTAAGTCGCCGCCTTGACCTTTGTCTACCAATGGAATCAAACGATAGCCCACTTCTAAACCAATAATATCCACTGGGACAACATCATCCCAACTGGCTTCTTCTGATTCTGTTTCTACAGGTGCCTCTTCTTCAACAACAGGCTCTGC
>SPJO01000003.1 GCA_006844635.1 Methylophilaceae bacterium
TGCGTAAAGCAACGCCGATTATTCTTGAGCCTATGATGTCAGTCGAGATTGAAACCCCTGAAGAGTACATGGGTGATGTGATGGGTGATTTATCATCACGTCGTGGCATTATTCAAGGCATGGAAGATAATGCAACAGGTAAAGTGATTCGCGCTGAAGTGCCGTTGGCTGAGATGTTTGGTTACTCAACAACTGTACGTTCACTATCACAAGGTCGTGCGACTTACAGTATGGAATTTAAGCACTACACAGAAGCACCAAGAAACGTGGCTGAAGCCATTATGAATAAGAAGTAATTGATTTTTAATATATAAAATATTTAGAGGAAGATAATCATGGCAAAAGACAAGTTTGAGCGGACCAAGCCGCATGTGAATGTTGGAACAATTGGTCACGTGGATCATGGTAAGACAACGTTGACGGCTGCAATTTCAACGGTGCTAACTAAGAAATTTGGTGGCGACAAGCGCGACTTTTCTGAGATTGACTCAGCACCTGAAGAAAAAGCCCGTGGTATTACCATTAACACATCACACGTAGAGTATGAGACAGAAAGTCGTCACTACGCCCACGTTGATTGCCCAGGTCACGCGGATTACGTTAAAAACATGATTACAGGTGCTGCCCAAATGGACGGCGCTATTCTAGTGGTATCAGCTGCTGACGGCCCTATGCCACAAACACGTGAGCACATCCTACTTGGTCGCCAAGTTGGTGTTCCATACATCATCGTATTCCTAAACAAAGCAGACATGGTAGACGACGAAGAGCTACTAGAGCTAGTTGAAATGGAAGTACGTGAACTACTAGACAAATACGAATTCCCAGGTGATGACACACCAATCATCAAAGGCTCAGCGCTAAAAGCACTAGAAGGTGACACATCAGAAATTGGTGAAGAATCAATTCTTAAGCTAGCTGAAGCACTAGACACCTACATCCCAGAGCCAGAGCGTGCAATTGACGGCGCATTCCTAATGCCTGTTGAAGACGTATTCTCAATCTCAGGTCGTGGTACTGTGGTAACTGGTCGTGTAGAACGCGGCATCATCACGGTTGGTGACGAAATCGAAATCGTTGGTATTAAAGCAACAGAAGCAACAACCTGTACTGGTGTTGAAATGTTCCGTAAATTGCTAGACCAAGGTCAAGCAGGTGATAACGTTGGTGTGCTACTACGTGGTACTAAACGTGAAGACGTGGAACGTGGTCAAGTGTTAGCAAAAGCAGGCACAATCACACCACATACAAAATTCACAGCAGAGATCTATGTGTTGGGTAAAGATGAAGGTGGTCGTCACACACCATTCTTCCAAGGTTACCGTCCACAGTTTTACTTCCGTACAACAGACGTAACAGGTGCTGTTGAATTGCCGGAAGGCACAGAAATGGTAATGCCTGGTGACAACGTATCGATTACAGTTGAATTGATTGCACCGATTGCGATGGAAGAAGGTTTACGCTTCGCTATTCGTGAAGGTGGCCGTACCGTTGGTGCGGGTGTTGTTGCTAAGATTATTGCTTAGTAAATAAACGATATAAAGCTACGCTGAAACTGGCGTAGCTTTTGATGTTTGTAGTAGTTGTACCTGCAGGCCAATAGCTCAACTGGTAGAGTATCGGTCTCCAAAACCGAGGGTTGGGGGTTCGAAGCCCTCTTGGCCTGCCAAATTTGGTGTAGTAAAAAAGATGCAGCTCAATGTTTGAGTTGCCATATAAAAAGTTAAGTGATTAATTATGGTAGATAAATTTAAGCTAGTTTTGTCCGTGTTGCTACTAGCAGCAGGCATCGCTGGCTTTTATCTTTTGGCTGATAAGGCGTTAGTCTTGCGCATTCTTGCTGTGATTGCAGGTGTGGTTGCAGCTGCATTGATGTTTAGAACAGCGCCAGTCGGTAAGCAATTTTTTGGTTTTGCTGGCGACTCTATTTCGGAGGCTAAGCGTGTTGTTTGGCCGACGCGTAAAGAGACAGTGCAAACGACGTTGGTTGTGTTTGTGTTGGTTGTTATTGTGGCTGCGTTTTTGGCGTTAGTTGATATGGGCTTTGCGTATATGATTAAAACCTTACTTGGGCGAGGTGCTTAATGGAGATGCATTGGTACGCAGTTCAAGTGTTCTCTAGCATGGAGAAATCAGTTAAGGCGGCGATGGATGAGCGCATTGAGCGTTCAGACTTGCAGGATCACTTTGGCGATATTTTAGTGCCAGTTGAAGAAGTGGTGGAGATGAAATCTGGTGTGAAGAAGATTTCAGAGCGCCGCTTGTACCCTGGTTATGTGTTGGTGCAGATGGCGATGACAGATGCAAGTTGGCATCTGATTAAAAGTACGCCAAGAGTCACAGCGTTTATTGGTGGTAGTGCGCAAAAGCCAACACCAATTAAAGATAAAGAAGTTGATATTATTCTTCAACGTATGGACGATAGTAAATCGAATCCTACGCAGAAAATGACCTTTGAGAAGGGTGAAGCTGTTCGTGTAATTGATGGACCGTTTAAAGACTTCTCAGGCAATATTGAAGAAGTTAACTACGAGAAAAGTAAAGTGCGTGTGTCAGTGTCTATCTTCGGTCGCGCAACACCTGTTGAGTTGGACTTTAGTCAGGTGGACAAAGAAGTTTAGTAGTTTGTTTTTTAACGGGGAGCTTTAACTAGGTTTAAGGCGTTCGCACCCACACAAGGAGTGTCATTATGGCAAAGAAAGTTATTGGTTATATCAAGCTGCAGATTCCTGCAGGCAAAGCTAACCCAAGCCCGCCCGTCGGTCCAGCATTGGGTCAACGCGGTCTTAATATTATGGAATTTTGTAAAGCGTTTAACGCGGCGACACAAAGTGTTGAGCCAGGCTTGCCAATTCCAGTCGTGATTACTGCGTTTGCAGATAAGAGCTTCACTTTTGTCATGAAAACGCCACCTGCTTCAATTTTGTTGAAAAAAGCAGCGAAAATTAAAAGCGGTTCAGCGCGTCCACATGTAGATAAAGTTGCAACCATTACCCGCAAACAAGCGGAAGAAATCGCAACCATTAAAGAGCCAGATTTAACGGCGGCTGATATGGATGCGGCTGTACGTACGATTGCGGGTAGCGCACGTAGTATGGGCATTATTGTGGAGGGCGAATAAGATGGCGAAAAGAATTGATGCGCTACGCGGAAAAGTAGACCGTAATAAAGTGTACCCAACACAAGATGCTTTAGCGCTTGTTAAAGAGGGTGCAAAAGTTAAGTTTGATGAATCTGTTGATGTGGCGATTGCTTTAGGCATTGATGCAAAAAAATCAGACCAATTGGTACGCGGTTCACTCGTGTTGCCTAACGGCACTGGTAAAACAACTCGTGTGGCTGTGTTTGCACAAGGCGATCAAGCAGAAGCTGCAAAAGAGGCTGGCGCCGATATCGTTGGTTTTGAAGACCTTGCTGCAGAAGTGAAAAAAGGCATGATGGATTTTGATGTTGTGATTGCAACGCCAGATGCGATGCGTATTGTAGGTACATTAGGTCAAGTATTGGGCCCTCGCGGTTTAATGCCTAACCCTAAAGTGGGTACAGTGACGCCAGACGCAGCGAAAGCTGTTAAAAATGCGAAAGCTGGTCAAGTGCAATACCGTACAGATAAAGGCGGTATTATTCACTGCACCATTGGTCGCGCTTCGTTTACTGTAGAGCAGTTGCAAGGCAATCTAGCTGCTTTGGTTGATGCCGTTAATAAGGCAAAACCAACAGCGACAAAAGGTATCTACCTTAAGAAGCTGTCAGTTTCTAGCACAATGGGTCCAGGTGTACGCGTGGATCAAGCAACAGTAGCAGAATAATATTGTCGAGCTAATAGCTCGATTGAAAGAACTTTGGGCTTGCTGTTTTGAAGTTGAAACAGCAAGAGCATCAAAGACCGTTGGGGTTCGTAAGAACTTAATTGATGTTGATGAATGTTGGGTGAAGTGTTTTTGTTCCTCTGATATTTGTTGATAGCGTCCAACGCAGATGGCGAACCCGATACAGGATTTGTAAGCCCTGAATCAAGGACGCCGTGAGTGGTATAGCATTTTTGCTGTACTTACATTAACGGAAGGAGAAAAGACCTTGAGTCTCAATCTAACAGAGAAAAAAGCAGTAGTTGCTGAAGTCAGCGAGCAAGTCGCGTCGGCGCAAGCAATTGTTCTTGCTGAGTATCGTGGCTTAACAGTGTCAGAAATTACGACACTAAGAGCTGAAGCTAGAAAGTCAGATGTTTACTTGCGTGTTCTTAAAAATACGTTTGTACGTCGTGCTGTTGAAGGCACAGACTTCGCTGGTTTAACAGA
Organism: Methylophilaceae bacterium; assembly: GCA_006844635.1. Taxonomy (GTDB): domain Bacteria; phylum Pseudomonadota; class Gammaproteobacteria; order Burkholderiales; family Methylophilaceae. Next base: position 4,299 of record SPJO01000003.1, read on the forward strand.
CGATATGGTTGGTCCACTAATGTTCGGTATTTCAACCGATCCAGTGGCAGCAGCCAAAGTAATGAACAATTTTGCGAAAGAAAACGACAAGTTCGTGATTAAGGCAGGCGGAATGCCAAACGAGGTATTAGATCCAGCAGGGATCAAAGCCTTGGCCAGCATGCCTAGCCGTGATGAGTTGCTTGCTAAGCTTCTCGGTACGATGCAAGCGCCAGTGGCCAAATTTGTGCAGACACTTAATGAAGTGCCTACTAAATTTGTGCGTGGCCTTGCAGCCGTTCGAGATCAAAAAGAAGCCGCTTAATTTCAGCTTAACTTATACATATTAAATTTTAGGAGTTTTACAAATGGCAATTTCAAAAGACGATATTTTAGAAGCAATCAGTGCAATGTCAGTTTTAGAGTTATCTGAACTGATTACTGAGATGGAAGATAAATTTGGTGTTTCAGCAGCGGCAGCAGCAGTTGCAGTGGCAGCACCAGCAGCAGGCGGCGACGCAGGCGGTGCAGCAGAAGAGAAATCAGAGTTCGACGTTGTGTTGACAGCAGCTGGTGATCAAAAAGTTGGTGTTATTAAAGCGGTTCGCAGCTTAACAGGCCTTGGCTTAAAAGAAGCTAAAGACTTAGTTGATGGAGCACCAAAAACAATTAAAGAAGGCCTACCAAAAGCTGAAGCTGATGAAGCATTGAAACAGTTAATTGAAGCTGGTGCTACTGGCGAACTTAAATAAATCATTTAAGTGCATTATCTAGGCTGACGGGAGACCGTCAGCCTTAGCTGTTTATAGGCAGCTAGAACAGTACAACATAATAAAATATTGATTTTTTAAAATTGATGTTATAAATCAAAGCATTAGGTTTTTTTAGTGTTTTGTTTTCTAACCTCAAAACATCTGGAGACGCTATGAGCTATTCCTTTACCGAAAAGAAACGTATTCGTAAGAGTTTC
>SPJO01000007.1 GCA_006844635.1 Methylophilaceae bacterium
AGATGACATCATCAATGCGGCAGAAGCAGGCACCAACATTCCAGTGACTGGCGTAGTTGCCGGTGAATTTAGCACAGGTGATACTGTGACCTTAACGGTCAATGGCAACACCTTCACAGGTACAGTTGATGCGGGCGGCAACTTCAGCATTAATGTACCTGGAGCAGACCTAGCGGCTGACCCAGACACCACGATTGATGCCAGCGTGACGACAACAGATGCAGCGGGCAATAGCGGTACAGCAACCGATACTGAAGGTTACAGCGTTGATACAACAGCCCCTACTTTAAATGCGCAAGCCTTTGACTATTCTGAAAATCAAACGACAGGAGCAACACTTGCTACTGTAGCGGCTAGTGATAATGTGGCGGTTACAGCTTATAGCTTTACGGCGACTGGTACTAACACAAGTAGCGATGGATTTTATCAAATTGATAATAGTGGCAACATTACGATTACAGCAGCAGGTGTAGCCGCTAATGTGAACGATTTTGAAACAGCGCCAAATAGTACAGCGCATGATGTGACAGCTGTGGATGCTGCAGGTAATGCGACTACCGCAACGATTACGCTTAATGAAACTAATGTTGAAGATGTGACGCTCAATGCTATTGCCGATTCTATTACGGTGAATGAAGACAGCGTCAATAACCCTTCACCTGCAAGTTTGCTAGCAAACGATGTTGATGATTTTGGCTCAAGTTTGACGATTGCACCAGTAAGCGTTGGGACGTTCACTACAACACAAGGCGGCTCTATTACTGTTGCTTCTAATGGCAGCTACACATATACGCCAGCAGCGAATTATAGTGGATCTGATAGCTTTACTTACACAGTTACTAATGGAACTGAGACTGATACAGGCACCTTGAATATTAGTGTAACGGCGGTTGCCGATACGCCTAATTTAACCGTGGATTCAATTATTGATTTTATTAACTCAGTTCCTACTGCACCTGAGGCTGCTGATACGAATTCTGGTATTTCACAAGCAAACTTAGAGTCAACCTTAGGTCTTCCTGCAGGAACATTGGATGGATTTGACCCAGCAGCAGGCGCATTAGACGATCCAGGGAATGTCAATGTTAATGACGGCGGCTATACACAACAAAATCTTAATTTGAATACTGGGCAACAAATTAATATTGATTGGACCTTTGACAATGGAGAAAATGCCGTAGGCGAAATAACAGGTGGCTTTAACGATATAGTCTTATTAGCGATAACAGATCCTAATGGTACGATAAGCTATCAAATTATCAGCTCTTCAGAATTTGCGGGGGCAGCAACCGATGACAATGGTACGTTTACATACACATCAACGACTTCGGGTGAACATAAATTTTCTTGGATGATATTGAATGGTAGAGATGGTGGTAAAGACTCTGATATTACCGTAGCAGCCCCTGTCTATGTTATTGGTGGCAATAGCTTTGGACAACCTATTGACCTTGCTATCGCAGCAGGTGTTACCGATGTCGATGGCTCTGAAAGCCTAACGGTAACGATAACTGGCGTGCCATTAACAGCTACGTTTGGTGCTGATGGGGCAAGTGTCGGAACGAATTTAGGTGGTGGAACTTGGCAGTTTACTGATGCTGAATTAGAAGGATTACAACTTTTCCCAGCGGGCGGCTTTACTGGCACAATCAACTTAAATGTTACGGCAACGAGTACTGAGGCAAGCAACCTTGATACAGCGACAAGTACTGAAACAATCACAATTAATGTTAGTGCGCCAACGAATACAGCTGATGGTACAGCTGGAAACAATACACTTAACGGTACAGCAGGAGATGATATGCTTGCTGGACATCGTGGTAGTGATACGATTAATGCTGGAGCTGGTAATGACTTAGTCTATGGGGGTGACGATAATGACACACTCAATGGGCAGGCAGGTAATGACACGCTCTATGGTGAATCAGGAAATGATACGCTTGTTGGCGGAACAGGTCGTGACACACTAATAGGTGGTGCTGGCAATGATACGATGACGGGTGGCAATCTAGGTAGTGATGATTTAGTCACAGATACGTTCGTATGGAATTTAAACGATGCAGGAACGACAGCAACACCAGCGGTCGATACCATTAATAACTTTGGAACTGCAGCCGCTAGTGCTGGAGGTGATGCACTTGATTTGAGAGACTTGCTTGTTGGTGAGGATCACAATGCAGAAAGCTTGGATAATTATCTACATTTTGAGTTTTCTGGTGGGAACACCACGATCTATGTGAGTTCTACAGGTGCATTTAATGATGGTAATAATGTTGGCGCACCAACAACTGATGTGTCGACGAATGATGTGCAACAAATTGTCTTGAATGGAGTAGACCTCACCTCTGGTTTCTCTACTGATGCAGAAGTGATTAATAATCTAATTGCTCAGCAGCAAATTATTACGGATTAGTGTGATACTAGGGTAAAGAGTCGGGCAAACCCCGACTCTTTATTTTAAACGCCAAACTGATTGATTTTTCTCATGCTTTTTTCCATATGGACTCCAGCTTCTTCAATTTAAGATATAGGTTGTTAGTAAAAGCATGTGGAGGCATTTATGCCGTATATCCTTAAAGACGATACTGGAGCAATTCAAGCAATCAGTCAGACCTATATTCAAGGTGCTGATTGGGAGGAGGTTGAGACAGGGTCTAAAGAATATTTAGCTTATCTTGATGAAGCCATTAAGAAAGAAGATAAGTTTAGAGAAAGCGATATTCAGCTCGCGCGGGTATTGGAAGATTTGATATCACTATTAATCGATCGTGACTTTATACGCTTTACAGACTTTCCTGAAGCCGCGCAAAAAAGGTTAGTCGAGAGGCAAGGACTGCGTTCAAATAAAGCGAAATTAAATTTGATTGATGAACAGATTGATTTCTAAAGCGATTAAGTAATAAAAAAGGCAGCTTAGCTGCCTTTTTTATTGTTGCGCCTATCTTAATTACTTAACTGCGGGCCCTGTCGCAGCATCGATACCCAGTTCAGGTAATGCTTTTAACTCGTACTCTGTTTGTACGCCTTCTGCGATAGTCATGAGCTTAATGGAATGTGCAATTAAGCAGATGCCCTTTAAGAAAGCTTTGTTGCCAGGATTGCGATCAATGTCTCTAATCACGGACGCATCAATTTTGATGTAGTCTAATTCTAAATCATGCAGTTCACCTAAGCGGCCAATTTGGCTACCAATATGTTCAACCCCAAGCTTGCAACCAAGTGGTTTAACTTGGTGACAAAATTCGCGGAACTGCGGTAGGTTTTGGAAAGCACCTTGTTCTGAAATTTCTAACCATAGTTGCTTGGCGGCTGATGGATAGCGTTTTAATAGCTTAACAATCTTCTTGCTGTATTCCGGATCACACATGGCGCTTGTCGATACGTTCAGTCCAATAGCTTTGCTGGCGTCTTTTTTAAGTTGCTTAATGGCGACTTCTAAGGCTAAATGGTCCAATTGAGAGACTAAGCCTAGCTCCATCGCACGACCAATAAATTCTCCAGCCGCTAACCATGGGCCATTTTTAGCTAGTTGTAAACGTGTTGGGCTCTCAAAATGAATGGTTTCGCCATTGTTATCCGTGACGGGATAGCTAGCTAATTTTAAGCGTTTGTCAGCAATTGCTGTCGTCAGCATGTCACGCCATTCAGCATGATCACTATCTTCATATTGCGTGATATCTTCCTGGTTAATGAGCTCCATGATGTCAGTTTCATTAACGCCCGTTTTGCTTTTGATGGTTGCAATTAATTGTTTCAGACCATCAAGCTGTTCAGATTTATTTACAACGCTTGATATCGTTGGCAAGTCAAATGTTTCAAATCGCGATTCTAATCCCGCTGCTTCAGTGAGGATGTTTTTCACCTGACCACATAAGACATTGTTATCAACCGCTTCAGTTGAGAAAACTGCAAAATCTGCACCGGTCAGGCGCGCTGCAAATAAAGACGTGTGTTCGTGGCAATAAGCTTGTAACGCCAAGCCCATTCTTTTTAATACGGCGTCAGTCGCTGAGCTGCCTAAGGTTTCGTTAATTTCAGCTAAGTTACTGATATGAGAAATGACGAGTAACCCTTCTGTAAAGCTGTCTTCATTCTCAATGAGGGTGGCGACTCGGCTACTAAAGTACTTGCGGTTCATCAGCCCAGTGATTGCATCATAGTTGGCCTCGATACGCATTTGGTCTAATAAGATGGATTGATCTTTTAGCATTTCTTTAATGCGTTGCGATAGGCGGTTTAATGCGCGAGCTAACGATTTAAATTCAAAAGTGTTTGGCTCTTTAATGGAGATGAAATTTTTATCACCAATGGCCTCAGTCATTTCGACCATCTCGTTTAAAGGGCGAATAATGACTTTTAAAATAAAGGTGCTGATAATGCCACACACGACAGCGATAACCACACTCCAAAGCAGCATAGATAGCGTGCCATTCCATAAATCCTCGTAGGCGAAGTCAGTTGCGCTAGCTAGTGTTAACGCGCCAAATTGCGTCCAACCATCTTGAATTTGCGCGGTACCAATCTGCGGGTTGATATGCACAAGCTCTTTAAACCACTGTGGCACTTGGCTATCGCTATCTTGATTAATCCGTTCAGCGATGATGTGGTCATATGGGTCAGTTAACTTAATAAACTGGTAATGCCCATTATCAAATTGCGCTGACAGCATCAGGTTAATGGCGACAGGGTCTTTTTCCATTTGAGAAATCGACAAAGCGAGTGAAACGGCGTTGTCCGTATTTTTCATTTCTAGCTGCTGTTCCAAATAGTGCTTGCTAGTGATGGTGTTCACCATAAAGCCAGCACTAAATGCGAGGGACATTATAAAAATAATGACTAGCCAAAGTTGTTTAATAAGTGACATGTTGCTTCCTAACCTATAATTTAATCAATTCCATCTTGCTTGATACGGGTTAATACTTTTTTCCAGCGTGAAAGTGATTTTAATGAGCTACCTCTTCTTTTATTAGAAGTGCCTGCCCACATGCCTTCACTATTGAAGCTGAAAATAGGGGTTAAATCAATACGACGAGAACTTTTATGTATTTCTGAAATTAAGTTATCTAGAATCATTGGTTCAG
>SPJO01000006.1 GCA_006844635.1 Methylophilaceae bacterium
AAGGTCATGGCTTGCTAGATGTGTGGATGAGTCATGGTGACAAAGTCACCGATATGCCTGATGGCTTTAAAGTTATCGCCAATAACGATACAACACCGATCGCGGCGATGGCTGATGAAGATAGAAAATTCTATGCCGTACAGTTTCACCCAGAGGTTACGCATACCAAGCAAGGCCAAGCCATGCTTGAACGCTTTGTGTTAGAAATTTGCCAAGCCAAGCCAGATTGGGTCATGGGTGATTATATTGCCGAGGCGGTTGAAAAAATCAAAGCACAAGTGGGTGACGAAGAGGTCATTCTGGGCTTATCAGGTGGGGTGGATTCCAGCGTTGCTGCGGCCCTCATCCATCGTGCGATTGGCGACCAATTGACTTGTGTCTTTGTCGACCACGGACTACTACGTCTAAATGAAGGTGACATGGTCATGGATATGTTTGCAGGACAACTGCATGCAAAAGTCATTCGAGTCGATGCCGTCGATCAATTCATGGGTAAACTTGCTGGTGTAAGTGACCCTGAAGCCAAACGTAAAATTATCGGTGGCGAATTTGTCGAAGTTTTTCAAGCAGAAGCAAAAAAATGTGCGAATGCTAAGTGGTTAGCGCAAGGAACGATTTATCCTGATGTGATTGAGTCTGGTGGGGCAAAGTCTAAGAAAGCCGTCACCATCAAGAGCCACCACAATGTTGGTGGATTACCAGAAAAGTTAGGATTAAAACTACTTGAGCCGCTACGCGATTTATTTAAAGATGAAGTCCGTGAGCTAGGTGTTGCCTTAGGCTTACCAAGAGGGATGGTTTATCGCCATCCATTCCCAGGCCCAGGTCTCGGGGTGCGCATTTTAGGCGAAGTCAAACAAGACTATGCATTATTGCTACAACGTGCCGATGCTATCTTCATAGAAGAGCTCAACAACACCATTGACGAAAAAACAGGCAAATCTTGGTATGACCTTACCAGCCAAGCATTTACCGTATTCCTACCAGTGAAGTCTGTTGGTGTCATGGGCGACGGCCGCACTTATGAATATGTGGTTGCGCTCCGTGCCGTTGTCACCAGCGACTTTATGACAGCGCATTGGGCAGAGCTTCCTTACAGTCTGTTAGGTAAAGTGTCTAATCGCATTATTAATGAAGTCCGTGGCATTAACCGCGTGGTTTACGACGTATCAGGTAAACCGCCTGCCACCATTGAGTGGGAATAATTTCCCTTTTCAGCCACCATATAAGGAGCTTAGAATTTGCGTTATCGTGCAGAAGTCGACGGATTAAGAGCATTAGCCGTAATCCCCGTCATCTTATTTCACGCAGGCTTTTCGCTATTTAGCGGCGGTTTTGTTGGCGTTGATGTTTTTTTCGTCATTAGTGGATACCTAATTACATCCATTCTAATTAAAGAACTAGATGCTGGCACATTCAGCATCATTAACTTTTATGAGCGCCGAGCACGGCGAATCTTGCCCGCCCTCTTTCTAGTCATTTTAGCTTCGTTACCATTCGCATGGATGTGGTTGACGCCGATAGACATGAAGGACTTTGCGCAAAGCCTAATCGGTGTAGCAACCTTCTCATCTAATATACTATTCTTCTTAGAAAGTGGTTATTTCGATACTTCAGCAGAACTAAAGCCTTTACTCCACACATGGAGCCTAGCCGTTGAAGAGCAGTACTATATTTTCTTTCCATTAATGTTGATGGCCGCATGGCAGTTTGGTAGGCGATGGGTTCTTGCCATGCTGATTGCCGTATTCATTGCCAGTTTTGCGTATGGTCAATGGGCCGCATATCATCGGCCAAGTGCAGCATTTTACTTACTGCCTCCTAGAGGCTGGGAGTTATTAATCGGTGCATTTATCGCTATCTATTTACAAAAGCGCGACCATCTTCCCTCATTTCAACTCAATCAAATTCTGAGTTTAACTGGTGTTGGGTTGATTTTATACGCCACGTTTTCTTTTGACAAAAACACACCTTTCCCGACTTTCTACACACTGGCACCAACGCTAGGTGCAGGCTTAATTATTTTTAATGCAGTAAAAGGTACGATTGTTAATCGCATTCTAAGTCATAAATTACTCGTTGGTATCGGACTGATTTCATACAGCGCCTACTTATGGCATCAACCTATCTTTGCATTAACACGTCACCGTATGTTAAACGAACCGAGTCCTTGGCTACTAGGTTTGCTAGGTTTATTTTCATTAATTCTTGCATATTTTTCTTGGAAGTATGTTGAAGCACCGTTTAGACATAAACAACGATTCAATCGCAAAAACATATTCGTCATGAGCGCTATTGGGCTTGTAACAATGGCGGCCATTGGTGTTTTTGGTCACCTAAAAGAAGGTAATTTATACAGGTATGATGCGGAAACAACCAAAGCATTATCCTTTAACTCCGCCGAAGTGCCTGAGAAGCTTTACTACTGCCAACGCGAAGGTAACCAATACACCCCATTAGACGCATCGTGCATCCTAGGAAGTGAAAGCAACATCAAAGGTGCTTTAGTTGGTGATTCACACGGCTACGCTATTTCTTTTGCACTAAATGAATTAGCTACAGAAAAGAATATTGGTTTTTATCAAATGACTTTTAATGGGTGTCCTAACATTGGCAGCATTTACCGCCAGGACTTTGGCGCAGATGAAAAGTGTGCCGACTTCAACCAAGAAGTAGCACAACATATCGCTGCAACACCCTCAATTGAATATGTCATCATGGTTTCAAGATGGACAAGAATGCTATCAGATAGAGGCTTTGATAATGGGGAAGGTGGAGTCGAGCATAATGACCATCTGATTGATATCATCACAAACGGCGTAAGAGAAAATAATCCAGAATCTGTACGCATTAAAAAATTGCAACAAAAACTAGAGAACACAATTCAACACTACTTGGATGCTGGAAAAAAAGTAATCTTGGTATACCCTATCCCCGAGGTAGGCTGGGCCACACCTAAATTCATTGCGCACCAAAAGTTATTCGGTGGTGGCTCTCAAAAAAACAGCACCAGCTACGAACGATTTAAAGAGAGAAATAAAATTAGTTTTGACACACTCAATGCTATTCCAGAACAAGACAATCTGATCCGCGTTTACCCAGATCAGGTGCTGTGCAACTCCTACGTGAAAGATCGCTGTGTTTTTGAACTAAATGGTGAAGCGTTATACTTTGATGATAACCACTTGGCAAAACCAGGTGCATTGATGGTTGTTAAAGAAATTTTTAACAAACTTAACACTAACATCACATCTAAATCGCAACCATGAGCAGAGGCTTTGTAAAAGAGGATGATTTAGAACACGCTGGTACTGACCTGCCTGAACGGCCCGTTAGTGACCATACAAACTATGTGACGCCTGCTGGTTTAAGCTTGTTAGAAAACGAAGCGACACGTTTAGATGCTGAGCGCATGACACTGAGTGCGCTAAAAGATGACGAATCAGCAAAACAAAAGTTAGCGGTCATTGACCGTGACTTGCGCTACCTATCAGCAAGGCTAGAAAATGCAATTGTTGTTGACCCATCGCAACAAGATAAAGAAACAGTTTTATTTGGTGCGTCGGTGACCATTGAAGATGAAATGGGTGAAACGTGGCAGTTTCACATTGTCGGTGAAGATGAAGCTGACATGAGCCAGCAAAAGGTTAGCTATGTCTCACCAATTGCACGTGCATTGATTGGTCGAAAGATCGGTGACAGTGCAGTTTGGAAGCGCCCTGCTGGCGATTTGGTATTAGATATTATTCACATTAACTATTAACTTGAGAACAGAACAATGGACGTAACTGAAGCAATTGTAGAACGCAGGTCGATTAAGCAGTTTGACCCAAGCCATAAAATGACACAGCAGGAAATTGCTAAGCTAATGTCATTAGCAATGCTTTCGCCAACTGCATTTAATATTCAACATTGGCGCTTCGTTATTGTAGATGAACCAGCTCTGCGTAAAGAAATTCGCGCCGTAAGTTGGGATCAAGCACAAGTTGAAGATGCCTCATTACTGATCATCCTCACAGTTGACTTAAAAGCATGGGAAAAAGAGCCAGCGAGGTATTGGGAGAATGCGCCAGAAGCGGTCCGTGACTATTTAGTCAATGCTATTGATGGCTATTACCGTGGTAAAGAAGCAATACAGCGCGACGAGGGCATGCGCTCAGGTGGGATGGCCGCAATGACATTGATGCTAGCAGCTAAAGAAATGGGATACGACACTTGCCCAATGGACGGCTTCGATTTTGAGGCTGTTTCAAAACTCATCAACTTACCAGATGACCATATGCCTGTGATGTTCGTTGCTGTTGGCAAAGCGCTAGAAGCAGCGCGCGCACGTGGTGGTCAATTACATATGGATGACGTAGTTATTTACAACAAATTTTAAATACATCGAATTTAAAGTACCTTAAAAATTAATTTAGAGAAGTTATGTTAATCGCAAACAATATTACTATGCAATTCGGCTCAAAGCCGCTATTCGAAAACGTGTCCGTCAAATTTGGGGATGGCAATCGCTACGGCCTTATCGGTGCCAATGGCTGTGGTAAATCCACTTTCATGAAAATTCTTGCTGGCGTCTTAGAACCGACCAATGGCAACGTCACATTAGACACCAATGAACGTATGGCTTTCTTACGCCAAGATCAGTTCGCTTATGAAGATAAACGCGTATTGGATGTGGTGATGATGGGTCATGAACAGATGTGGAATGCCATGACTGAACGTGATGCAATTTATGCCAACTTGGAAGCAAGTGAAGAAGATTACATGAAGGCTGCTGAGCTAGAAACAGTGTTTGCCGAATATGATGGTTATACTGCAGAAGCCCGAGCTGGTGAATTACTTATGGGCGTTGGTATTCCGATTGAGCAGCATACTGGTTTAATGAGTGAAGTCGCGCCAGGCTGGAAGCTTCGTGTACTGTTAGTCCAAGCCTTGTTTGCTAACCCAGACGTATTATTGCTCGACGAGCCGACCAATAACTTAGATATCAACACCATTCGCTGGTTAGAAGATGTTGTCAATAGTCGTGATTGCACAATGGTCATTATTTCCCATGACCGT